>NZ_JBSFTC010000177.1:0-23056 GCF_053590415.1 Nonomuraea sp. NPDC003201 | reverse complement strand
CGCGCGGGATCCCGCCCGCGCGGCGCGTTCGTGTGTCCCGGCTCAGGCGCTGATCAACGCCACCAGGACGAGGATCGAACCACCCATCACCACCGTGTGCCGGACGTTCTGCAGACCCGGCATCACCCAGCTCGGGAAGCCGCTCTCGGCCGCCTTCAGCAGCGCCGGCACGTCGACGCGCCGGAGCATCGGGTCGCCCTTGCGCTCGAAGGCCTTCCGCACGGACGTGGCGGCGGTCAGCTGGCTGTAGAGGATGAGGACGTTGCCGACGAGCACGAGCGGCTGGAAGACCCAGGACAGGACCTGCCCCCAGTGGTTTCCCATCAGGTTGAGGACGGCCAGGACCGTCATGATCAGCGCGACCGTGGCGGGCACGATGGTCTCGTGGCCACTGGCGTCGAAGCTGATGTTGTTCTCTTTCAGGATGCGGGCGGGGACGCCCTGGCGCTCCAGCTCCCGCACCGCGGCGACCCCTGCCTGACGGCCGTAGCGGTGGCGTACGAGGGGGATGCTCACGAAGCCGAGAGCGACGAGCAGCTGCAGAACGGCGGCGAAGGTCATCATGGCGGGGGCTCCTCATCGGGGGTGCTTCTCGATGAGGAAGACGATGCCGACCACCGCTGCTCCCGGGCTGACCGCCCGCTGTCACGGCCCCGCCGTCACGTATCAGCGACATCCCGCTCGGCGGAGTGACGCCGGCCCATCAGGACGACGGCGCGGACGGCCAGGCCGTCCGGAGCGTCCCTGGGGCCGTGCCACACCGGCACCCGGAGCCCCACCGTGCCCTGGAACCCCTGACGTGCAGCCCCGTAGGTACCTACGTAGTCCGGGATAGGTGCCTATATGGGGATTTTTCACCTCTTCTCCACGTAGCTCACCGAGGCATTCTCGTGGTGTGAGCAATTCACGCTCACCTGAAGAAGAGGACCGGAGGGAACCGGACGGCAGCCACCTCAGCTGCCACCCGGGATGCAGGGTGATGAACAGCGTTACGCGGACCACCAGCCACAGCCCGGCAACACGCCGCACGGCTTCGTGGTGGCTGACGCCTGACCTCAGCTCGGTGCGTACCGCCCGCCGGCTGACCCGCGACAAGCTGACCGACTGGGGCTTCGACGACCAGATCGAAGTCGCGGAGCTCCTCGTCAGCGAACTGGTCGCCAACGCGCTGGACCACGCCCACGGACAGGTCCACCTCGGCTTCTCCGCCGAGAACGGCCTGCTGCGCTGCGAAGTCGAAGACGAGAACCCCCAGCTGCCCACCATGCGCACCGTCGGCCTCGACGCCGAGCGCGGACGCGGGCTCTTCCTGGTCGACATGCTCTCCGGCTCCTGGGGCGGTACCCCCACTCCCCGCGGCAAGGCCATCTGGTTCGAACTCCCGGCATTCACCGAAGCCGAAGCCGACTCCTACGAGGCCCTCACCCCGATGGCAGCCTGAGAAACAGACAGGCCGGTTCCACGTGGGAACCGGCCTGTCCGAGGCGGGGCGGTCAGGCGGACACCGCCACCGGCTCCCGGTCCCTGGCGGGCTTGGGGAGCAGCGTGAGCGCCGCCGCCAGGCCGACCGCGGCCAGCAAGGTCGAGCCCAGGAACGCCATCCGGTAGCCCGAGACCAGCGCCTCCGGCGCGGGGGAGCCGCCCGTGACGCCGGCCGCGACGGCCACCAGCACCGCGATGCCGACCGAGATGCCCACCTGCGTCGTCACGTTGAACAGGCCCGACACCATCCCCGACTCCTCCGGCGAGGCGTCCGAGGTGGCGGCGACGGTCACCGCGCCGACCAGCAGGCCGAAGCCGAAGCCGGCCAGCAGCTCGGCGGGAAGCAGGACCAGCAGGTAGTCGCTCTGCACCCCCACCCGCAGGTAGAGCGCCGCGCCCACCAGGATGAAGGCCATGCCGGCGGCCGTCGTCGTGCGCAGGCCGTACCTGGTGAGCACGCGTCCGCCGAGGAACGAGGCGGTCAGCGCGATCGTAGCGGGGATCGCCAGCGTCGACAGGCCCGACAGGGTAGCGCTGTAGCCGAGCACGAGCTGGGTGTAGAGGCTGAGCAGGAAGGCCACCGGCTGCATCGCCATGGCCACCAGGAACATGATCACGTTGCCGGCGCGGAGCGTGCGCCTGCGGAAGACGTTCAGGGGGACGAGCGGGTTGGCCGAGCGGTGCTCGATGGCGAGGAAGGCGACGATGAGGGCGATCGCGACGGCGCCGACGCCGAGCGTCCTGGCCGAGGTCCAGCCCGCCTCCGCCGCGTCCACCAGGGCGTAGATGAGCAGGCCCAGCCCGGCGGTCGAGGTGACGGCGCCGGCCACGTCGAAGCCGCGGGTCCGTTCGGCGGAGCGTGCGGCGGGCAGCAGCACGAGTGCCAGCGCGGCGACGCCCAGCCCGATGGGCGCGTTCACCAGGAACACGGATCGCCAGCCGAACAAGTCGGTGAGCAGCCCACCGAGCACCAGCCCGGCCGAGGCGCCCATGCCGCCGACGGCGCCCCACAGGCCCATCGCCTTGTTGAGCGCCGGGTCGCCCTTGAAGATCGTCATCACCAGTGACATCCCGGCGGGCGCCACCAGCGCGCTGGCCAGCCCCTGCACCGCCCGTACGGCGATCAGCAGCACGCCGGACGCGGCCACGCCGCCGATCAGGGACACCGCGCCGAACAGCAGCATCCCGGCGATGAAGATCCGGCGCCTGCCCACGTAGTCGGACAGCCGCCCGCCGAGCAGCAGCAACCCGCCGAACACCAGCGAGTACGCCGTCGTCGTCCACGACAGGTCCTGGGCGTTCATGCCCAGCTCACGACCCATGTGCGGCATCGCGATGCCCACGATCGTGGAATCCAGGATCAGTACGAACTGGGTGGTGGCCAGTAGTGAGAACGCGGCCCATTTGTTCTTCATGACCAAGTCTTCCTAGGGGAACGATTTGTAACAGTGGCCATGATGTGTGACCATCGAGGTCAACCGGAAGAAGGCACTTTCATGTCCCAGAGGAACACCGCTGTACCAGAGCAGCTCAGGACGTTGGACGACGCGCAGGCGATGATCGAGCAGGGCTTCTGCCCCATCCCGCCGCGCGAGATCCTGGACAAGATCGCCGGGAAGTGGGCCATCCAGATCGTCGTGGTGACCGCTCGCGGGCCGAGGAGGTTCACGGAGCTGGAGCGGGAGATCGAGGGCATCAGCCGCCGCATGCTCACCCTCACCCTGCGCAATCTGGAGCGCGACGGGCTGCTGGAGCGCACGGTCTATCCGACGGTGCCGCCCAAGGTCGAGTACCAGGCCACGCCGATGGCGCTGGAGCTGTACGAGGCCATGCTGACGCTCACCAACTGGTCGCGGAAGCACAGCGCGTGCGTGGCCGCCTCCCGGGAGCGGTACGACGCCCGCCAGGCCTCGGAGGAGACGCCGGGCTTCGTACCCGCTCCGGGACGCTTCCCCGCCACCGTCTGACCCCGCCCCGCCGGCCTACTCGCGATCGCCCTCCCGCCCAAGCGCCCCCGTCCCACCCGGCTCATTCGGGGCTCCTGGTTCGCTCGGCGCACCCGGCCCGCTCGGCCCGCTCGGCTGAGGGTCCGGCGTTGCGAGCTCCGAGAGCGACGCCGCACGAGCCGCGCGCTCACCCGGCTCGGACCCGTGGCCCGCAGCCCCGTGAGCCGTGGGCTGGTCCGCTGATGGCGCATCCGGCGCGGCGGCTGAAGGGTCGTCGGGCTCGGGTGTGCCGGGCTGCGTCAACGGGGGCCGGGGCTCGGCGGGCTTGCGGCGGAGTGCGCGCCCGACCCCCCGTACCGAAGCCACCACCAACCGCCCCACGCCCCCCAGCAGCAACGGCACCAGCAGCACCCCCACGAAGATGGGCGAGGCCATGTACCGGAAGTCCTGCGCCGAGATGTTGGCCAGCACCGTGAGCTGCTGCCCGGCCACCACGGCCGCCACCCCCAGCACGTACCGGTTCCGCAGCGCCAGCGCCCCCAGCGCCACCGCCAGGTACGACACGTACGCCCACAAAGCCCCCCGCCACAGCACCCAGTCGTACTGCGGCGCCAGCGCCCCGGTCAGCCACGGATCGGCCACCTGGTTCAGCTCCCACGACTGCGGCCGCAGCGAGTAGACCCACCGCCCCGGAAAGTCGGGCGCCTTGTTCGGCCCGACGTAGGTGTCGGCGTTGGGTCGCAGCGAGAACCGGTACGTCATCCCCCCGATGGCGAACTCGTCCTGCACGGGCCGCCACGCGATCGCCCCACGGCACAGCCGGGTGTCGATGATCATGCGGGGTTCGGAGATCAGCAGCCGTTTCCACAGGTCGAGCAGCTCGGAGGCGTGCGCGTCGGCCTGTGGCCAGCTGAAGTCCCGCCGCCAGATCAGCGGGTTGATCGTGTAGCAGGTCCCGCCGTCCCACCACCGCGTCAGCGGTGCCACGGTGGCCATCAACGCCTTGTCCTGCTCGGTGAACAGCTCGGGACGGTCCCGGTACGCCACCGCGATGTCGCCGAAGGCCGTGTGGTACACGTACGTCTTGGCCGGGGCCATGATGCCGAACTGCGGGAAGACGAGGTTCGTGAGCACGAGCGGCAGGGCCGCGGCGAAGGTGCCGGCGAGCAGCAGCCGTACGCGCATGGTCGTGACGATCACCAGCAGCGCGAGGACGGCGACGCCCACGACGAGGAAGCCGTTCGCCCGGAAGAGCCCCAACGCCGTGAAGAGCAGCCCGAGCCCGACCAGCGTGGGCACGGTGACGGCGCGTCTGGCCGCGATCCGGGCGCACACGCCCGCGACGGCGATCGCGCAGATCGTGAACGGCACGTCCTTCCACAGCGTCACCGAGAACGCGCCCACGGGTGGCGCCAGCGGCATGAGCATCGCCACGAGCGTGGTCGGCAGGCGTGGCGCGCCGAGCGCCTTGAGCGACTGCGCCAGGTACGTCAGCGCCGCCGCCATGGCGGTGGTCTGCGCGAACGTGACCGCGCCCAGGTCACCCGTCTTGGTGAAGCTCAGCGACAGCAGCGCGTCGTAGAGCACCGAGTGGTCGCTCACCCAGGGGCCGACGACGGTGTGGCTGAGGTAGAGGACCGAGTCGCGGCTGAACAGGCCGGGGTAGAAGGCCGCCCACCAGCAGGCGAGGACGGCCTGAATGATCAGAAAGGTCGGGATCGCGACCCACGGCCTTGGCTTCGCGGTGCCCATGGCCCGTCAGGGGTAGCTCACTCCGGGCTCGGGTTTCTTGCCGCGTAGCAGGGTCGGCACCGTGACGAGGTGGTAGCCCTGCTTCTTGAGCTCCTTGAGGATGGAGGGCATGGCCTTCACGGTCGCCGGGACCGTGTCGTGCATGAGAATCACTCCGTCGCGCTTGGCCAGCCTGAGCACGGCGGCCTTGATCTTCTTGGCGTCACGCAGCTTCCAGTCGAGCGTCGTGCCGGTCCAGAGCACCTGCGCGAGCTCCACCTGGTCGGCCAGGCCCAGCACGCGGTCGTCGGTGTGCCCGTACGGCGGGCGGAACATCGCCGGCCGCAGCCCCGTGGCCTGCTGGATGGCGTCCTGCGTGGTCTTGAGCTCGTCGAGGATCTGGTCGTCGAGCAGTGTCGGCAGGGAGGCGTGCGACCAGGTGTGGTTGCCGATCGCGTGTCCCTGCGCCAGCGTCTGCCTGGCGATCTGCGGCCGCCGCTCCACCTGCTTGCCGACCAGGAAGAACGTGGCCTTGACCCCCTCCTGCTTGAGAAGCTTGAGCAGGGTCGGGGTGCCCTCGCCCGGACCGTCGTCGAACGTCAGCGCCAGGCACTTGACCCGGTCACAGTCGACCGTCGCCGCCTGGGCGGGCAGCGAGGTCGTGGCCAGCACGGCCGCCAGCAGGGCATGAATCACCACGGATCACAGCCTAAAGCCAATGCGCGCACACCGTGGAACACCCCCACGTCTCGGTCTGAACACGCTCATCTCCCGAGCCGGGCCCGCAAAAACAGCGTGACGCCCTTGAGCGACTTGACCGGCAGATATCGCTCGGCCCGCACGACCGCCGACAGCCCCGCGTTGACCAGGAGCGGCATCTTCCGCAGGTCGCTGCCCCTGGACCGGCGCCGGTGCCGGGCGACGAGAGGACGGAGCAGCACGTTCCAGCTCCAGACGCGATCGACCTTCAGCCCCGCCTGCTCCACCACCACGGTCAGCGATTCGCGGGCGTAGCGGCGCACGTGCCCGACCGCGTCGTCGTGGGCCGACCACAGCGCCATGTCGCACGGGACCGCGATCAGCGCGTGCCCGCCGGGCGCCAGCACCCTGGCGATCTCCTCCACGACCAGGTGGTCCTCGCGAACGTGCTCCAGCACGTCGAACGCGGTCACCAGGTCCAGGCTCCCCGGCTCGAACGGCAGCGCCCGCGCGTCGGCGCGCACGGCCTTGAGCCCGCGTTGCCTGGCCACCTCGACCGCCGTCGCGCACGAGTCCGTCGCGGTCGCCTCCCAGCCCGCCTCGACCAGCACTCTGGTGTTCCCGCCGCCGGCGGCGCCGATGTCCAGCGCCCGCCCGGGACGGCCCAGCCCGCGCAGCTCCCTGCGCAGGATGGCCCGGCGCTCGCGGTACCACCAGTGGCGGTCCTCGAGCGCGATCAGGCGGCGGATCTCAGTGGTTTCCATCGATCAGTTCCTCGTACGGGAGAAGACCCAGCGGTCCAGGGCGGTGAAGCGGATCAAGGTGAGCAGGCAGTACGTGCCGGCGACCGCGCCGACCTCCGCCAGCCGCCCGGTGCCACGGGGCAGCGCGAGCACGGCCATGGTGGTGAGGGCGTAGTTGGCCAGGAAGAGCGTCGCCGCCCGCACGTGCATGGCGGTGCGCCGGTGGAATGTCCAGCGGCGGTTCGCCTCGGCGCCGACGACTCCGGTGAGGACGAGCGCGGCGAAATTCGTCATTACCGGCGACCAGATATCGCGCAGCGGCAGATAAATGAGCGCGTACAGAATTGCGGAAACAATGCCGATCACGGCGAACGACGTGAATTTCGCCAGCGTCACCGCGCGGGGCCGCGCCACGACCGCGTCCGGATGCGTGGGCGTCAGCTCGGACCGCGCCACCTCGACGCGGGCCCGGCCCATCGACATCGACCAGGCGACCCTGGCCAGCCCCTTCAGGTCGTCGACGGCCGTCCTGGCGATCTTCACGCGCGAGTCGGTGTCCTCGATCCAGTCCACCGGCACCTCGTGCACGCGCAGGCCGTTGTGCTCGGCCAGCAGGAGCAGCTCGGTGTCGAAGAACCACGAGTCGTCCTCGACCTTGGCCATCAGCGGCCTGACCACGTCGGCCCTGGCCGCCTTGAAGCCGCACTGGGCGTCGCTGAAGCGGACCCCGAAGCCGTACCTGAGCAGGGCGTTGTAGCCGCGCGACACCACCTCGCGGCGCAGCGAGCGGCGGGTGCGCGCGCCGCGCGCGAGCCGCGTGCCGATGGCGATCTCGGAGTGGCCGCCGGCCACCGAGGCGACCAGCGGGAACAGGGCGCCGAGGCCGGTGGACAGGTCGACGTCCATGTACGCCACGATGTCGGCCGGGCTGTCCTGCCAGGCCGCGCGCAGCGCCGCGCCCCGGCCCCGGATGTCGAGCCTGCGGACGTGTACGCGCTCGAACTGCCCGGCCAGCTCGTTGGCGACCGGCCAGGTGGCGTCGGTGCTGCCGTTGTCGACGATCGTGATGCGCCACGGCAGCGGGAAGCCGTCGCCGAGGAAGCGGGCCAGCGTGCGGACGCAGCCGGGCAGGGCGCGTTCCTCGTTGAGCACGGGGATGACGATGTCGACGCTCGCCAGCCGGGCCGTGGTGTCGAGAACGCGGGGGCTCGGCTCCGTCGCGGCACGCGTTTTCATGGGAGTTCCTGATCCTGATCGGTTGCCGTACGTCCACGGAAATGCTCCTGGGGCCGTCCAGCGTGGCGCGGGCCGTTTCTCCGCAGCATTCCGTGAGGGGGAGAGACTTTTACCGGGCGGTGAGCCGGTAAACGGAGAAGGACGAATTGCGGAAGCGCAGTCGCGCGTATTTCCCCAATTCCGGGTTCATCCCGGTGAAGAGCCACTTGACGCCGTAGACCTCGGCGAGGCGCCGGACGTTCTCCGCCGTGGGCGCCCGGAAGACCGCGTCGTTCGCCGCCAGCCGTACGGGATCCGCGAACGGCACCTCGAGATACGGCGAGACGAACAGCTCGGCCCGCGACAGCGTGCTCTCCGCGTACGCCCACCCCTCGACCAGCACCCGCCGCTCGGTGAACCCCGACACCCAGTAGTGCCGGCTGTCGCACCCGGGTGCTTCGACGGGGCGGCAGTGCAGGTCGGTGGCCACCACGTCGCCGGGCGAGGAGTGCGCACGCAACCACCGCCCCGCCCTCAGCGCCCCCGCGGGGATCTCCGTCTCGCGGCCCTCCGGCACCACCCGCAGGACCAGCTCGCGCGCGGAGGCCGGCACCGCGTACCCCGCCAGCAGCGCAACCACCGCCAGCACGGTCCCGCGCCGCCACACCAGCACCGCCGCCGCCACCACCCCGAGCACGAGGTACGGCACCACCACCCGCACCGCCGCGTCCCCGGGCACCACGATCCACGTGGCGAGCAGCGCGACCCCCGCCCCCGCCGCGACCACGGCCCACGGCACCCGCCGCCCGGCCACCCCGCACACCGCGGCGACCGACAGGTAGGGCCGGACGCTCTCCAGGAAGTAGAGCTGCGAGTCCGACGGATGCCCGAGCAGCACCGCCGCGCCGATCCCCGCCGCCCCCATGCCGAGCAGCAGCGACATGGACGGCTCCAGCGCCCGCCGGCCCAGCGCCACCACCCCGCCCCACACGCAGAGCAGGCAGAACAGGTGCACGACGGTCAGGACCAGCAACGGCGTCACCGGCACAGCGGCCAGCTCGGGCGCCGCCACACCCGTCACCAGCCCCCAGAGCCCCCGCATCGTCGCGAACGGCGCGATCGTCGTCCCCTGGGACCCCTGTCTGAACACCACGAACTGCGCGACCAGCAGGCACGCCAGCGTGATCCCGGCCGCGCCCAGCCATGCGCCCGGCACCCGCCGCTCCACCGCCCACCGCACGGTCGCCACGACCAGCAGCCCCGCGAGCAGCAACGGCAGGAACGTGGCCTTCGCCCCGGTCAGCGCCAGCAGCAGCACGACCAGCGCCGCCCAGCACCGCCGCCCGCCGGTCAGCAGCAGCACCACGGGGGCGAACAGCAGCGCCCCGAACGTCTGCGTCGGGCTGGCCCAGGCGGTGAACATCGGCCGCGTCGTGAAGACCACGTCCTCCCGAAGGACCGGCCCGATCAGGAAGTACGCGACCCCGGCCGCCGCGACCCCGGCGCCCCAGCTCCCGCCCAGCCGCCGCCCGAGCACCGCCACCAGCACGACCATGGCCGCCGTCATCGGCAGCGTGGCCAGCCGGTAGACCAGCGTCACCGGCTCGATCCCGGTCACCCAGCTGGTGGCGGCCAGCTCGGCGTAGACGAACCAGTGGTAGGAGAGCCGCTCGCCCAGCACGGACGGCAGCGTGGGCGGCACGTGGTGCTTGACCTCGCCGACCAGCGCCAGGTGGTAGGGCAGGTCCACGTACGCGGCGGAGAGCGGCACGCGGTAGAGGTTGAGCGTGCTCCACGCGATCAGGTAGGCGACGACCCCCGCCAGCGCCCACGCGCACCACGCGGGCATGCGCTCTCTGGCGGTCCCGCCCGCCGACGCGCACCGCGCGGGCATTGGCTCCCTGGCGGTCCCGCCCCGCCAGTGCCGCCGCAGCCGGGGCACGCAGGCGAACGCGCAGAGCACCCCCGCGGACGGCACCAGCACGAGCAGCGGCACCCCGGCAGCCCTGGCCGGGAGGTAGGCCAGGACCTCGACCGCGTACCCCATCGCCAGCCCCGCCGCGACGTCCTCGGCCGTCGACCTCCCGCCGCCGGTCAGCGCCCGCCACAGCAGCGTCCCCGGCAGCATCACCCCGGCCCCGAGGTAGGCCGCGAAAACGGCCAGGTCGCGGGCGGAGACCCCGCACCACAGGAACACGACCGCCGCACCGGCGCACACGACCCCCGCGGGCACCCACCCGAGCCACGGCCCGGACGACGCCGGCCGCCGGTCAGGCGAGGCCGCGGGGGGCGCGAACGTCATCTGATCACGGTCACCAGTCGCGTGAACTCGGCCGGGAGATCGAACCCGTCCCACACCCGATGGAAGCTCAGCGCGCTCCCGATCGGCACCATGCGATCGACCCCGCGCCCGCCCAGCTCCCTGGCCAGCCGCTCCAGCTCGGCCCTGGCGAACCCGAAGTGCGTCATCGTCTGGTCCCGCCGCTCGACCAGCGAGCCCAGCTCGGCCAGCGACCCGAGCCTGGCGTGCGCGAAGGTGCCGGCGCCCAGCCACTGCCTGGGCGCGGCGGCGGCGGCCGACAGCGTGACGTTGGCCAGCGCGTTGCCCCGGAACTCGATGCTCTCCGCCAGCCCGTCGGCGGCCAGGCCGTAGGTGGAGACCCGCTTCTCCACGGCCATCGCGGCGTCGACTCCCCACCCCCGGACCGTGACCACGCGCGACACGTGCTCGCAGAAGTCGGCCCGCGCCGTGTCGCAGTCGCCCTCCGCGCCCACCCAGAACACCGTCCTGGGCGAGGAGCAGGCGGCCTGGTCGAACCAGTAGGTGTCGTTGACGAAGCCCTCGGCCACGGTGACCCGCGCGGCCCTGGGCGCGCACAGCCAGGCCGCCGCCCCCACGACGGCGAACGAGGAGCGGTCGGGGAAGACCAGGTCGCGGGCGTGCGGGGCGAGTGAGTGCCGCCGCATCTCCTGCACGGTGCGGTCGCCGCCCCACACCACCCGCAGGTCGCAGGCGGCGGAGAGCGCGGCGGTGACGGAGTCGCTGCGGCCGTAGGAGACGATGCGCTGGGTCGCCGCGATGACGGGGTCGGCGTCGGCCAGCGCGTCGTGCAGCGTCTCCAGGATGACCTCGGCGACCGCGCCGGAGCGCGGCGAGAGGCGCACGATGTTGCGGTTTCCCATCAGGGCCGACAGGGCCCAGGAGTAGACGAAGACGGTGTCGACGTTGGCGGGCGGGATGTGGAAGACCATGCCGCGCGGGACGCGTACGTGCTCGTTGGCGAGGCCGTCGACGGTGCGGGCCAGCTCGCTGGGGCGCAGGAAGAAGCCGAGCGAGCCCAGCTCGGGGTGGCGCCGCGCCAGCGCGGGCCGCAGCAGCCGCTTGCCGAAGCCCGAGAGGAACTCGCGCACCCGCTCGTCGCCCACGTCGAGCCCGCCGCGCAGCTCACCCAGCAGGTCCTCGGCGGACACCGGCGCGGCGGCGGGGAAGCGCACGTCGAGCTTCGGGTCGTCCAGCATCAGCCCCGCCCCATGGTGTCGCTGCAGCCGCGCGCCTCGGCCCTGGGCAGCCTGCCCAGCACCTCGAACCGCTTGCCCGGCCAGCACCCGTCGTCGACGCCACGCACCACGCCCAGGTCCTCGGTCAGCAGGACGTGGCCCGGGTAGGACGTGGGCAGCGTGCTGACGACCTCGATCAGCCCCGGCTCGCCGACGGGGACCTCCTGCCAGGTCTCCGGGTCGCGGACCACGACATCGGCGAAGTCGGGGCAGTAGAGCCCGTCGCCGTCGGGCCCCTCCAGGAAGACGGTCCCGATCTGCTCGACCATCCCGTAGAAGTTGTGCACCCGGGTCAGCCCGCACTCGGCCGCCAGCCGCCGCCGGAACTCGGCGTTGTCGACCGCCTGCTTGGCCAGCCGCTTCCACCCGCCGGAGTGGACCAGCACCCCCTGCGACAGGTCCGCCCCGAGGTCGCGCAGGTGGAGCCAGACCATGAACGTGAACCCGAAGATCAGGAACCGCTCGCCGCCGTAGCGCGCCAGGAACCCCTTGACCGCCTCGGCGTCCACCCGGCCCCGCTCGTCGAGCACGAACGTGTGGTCCCTGCCGAAGTTCATCATCCCGAGCACCCCGGCCCCGCGGGCGCTCAGGGTGGGGTCGCGGACGACCGAGCGGCTGTCCACGACCAGCATCGGCAGCCGCCGCCCGCCCAGCACCTCCCTGAGCGTGGCCGCCAGCATCCGCGGCTGCGTCGCGGCGGCCTCGCGGTCGAGGTAGACCCGGCTCGGCCGCTGCCCGGTGGTCCCGCTGGAGGTCAGCACCCTGAACACCTGGTCCTCGGGCACGCTGCGCAGCTCGTGCGTCTTGAACAGCCGCACCGGCAGCCAGGGCAGGTCCGCGAGCCGCTCGTACGGGGGGCCGGCCTGAATGGCGTCGAGCACCCGCCGGTAGGGGGCGCACGCCCGCCGATGCCGCTCGGTCAGCGCCGCCAGCTCGCCCACCAGCGCCGCCTCCCGCTGGGGCTCCGCCAGACTGAAAACGCTCATCCGCCACCCTCCGCCCGATCGGGGACGCCGGAGAGCCCGGCGCGCCGCGCCGGGCGACCGCCCGCGGAGCGTGGCGGGGCCGTCATGTGCGGGACTCCAGGGCGCGGTAGTCGATCTTGCCGGTGGCCAGGAGCGGGAGGCTGTCGACGGCGCGCACGTCGAACCCGCTCCAATGGACCCGCAGCTCGGCGCCCAGCTTGCGGGCCAGGCCCGCGCGGCCGGCCGCGTCGAGGCCCTCGGCCCACACCGTCACGCGGTCGTCGCCGCTGGTCGCCGCCACCGGGACGGAGCCGCGCAGCAGGCGTTCGACGTCGTCGAGGTTGACCCGCACGCCGAAGATCTTGGCGATGCGTTTCAGCCGCCCGGTGAGGTAGAGGAAGCCCTCGGAGTCGAGCCGGCCCAGGTCGCCGGTGCGCAGCACCCCGCCCAGGTCGTCGCCCCTGGCCAGGTCGGCGGCCGTCTCGGCGTAGCCCATCATGACGTTGGGCCCGTGGTAGACGACCTCGCCCTCGTCGACGGTCAGCCGCCCGCCGGGGATGGCCGGCCCGGCGGAGCCCGGTTTGTCGGCCAGCCGGTCGGGAGGCAGGACGGCGATCCGGGCCGTGGCCTCCGTCTGCCCGTACATCACGAAGAACCGGTCGGCCTGGCCCGCGAACTCCTGCACCAGGTCCTGGCCGAGCCGCCCGCCGGCCTGCGTGAGCGTGGCGAGCGCGGGGTGCTCGGAGCGGTCGTAACGCAGCCGCCGCAGCATCTCGTACTGGTAGGGGACGGCGGCCAGCGACGTGCACCGGTGGGCGTCCAGATGGGTCCAGAACGACCGCTCCAGCAGCCCCGCCTCCGTCAGCATCACCGTCGCCCCGACGATCAGGTGGCTGTTGAGCACGGACAGCCCGTAGCTGTAGTGGAGCGGCAGGCTGGTGGGCGCGATCTCGTCGGGGACGATGGCCAGGGCCGTGGCGATGGCGGTGGCGTTGGCCAGCACGGCCTGGCGCGACAGGCGTACGAGCTTGGGGTTGCCGGTCGAGCCCGAGGTGGCGAGGAGCACGGCGAGGTCGGGATGCGGCTCGGGCACGTCTCGGCGCGGCGGCGGCGAGCCGTCGGCCGCGTGCGTGAACCCGAGCAGCGCCGCCGGCCTGAACCGGCCCACCAGCTCGGCCAGCGCGCCGGGAGCCAGGTCGGGGTCGAGCAGCGCGATCGGCCGGCCCGACCGCCAGGCGGCGAGGTAGCGCAGGACGGACGTGAGGTTGTTGCGCATGCCGCAGAACAGCGGCCCGGGCCGCAACCGGGTCAGGGCCTCCGCGGTGCGCGCGACGTGGCCGGCCAGCTCGTCGCCGCCGAGGCCCGCCGCCTCTCCCGCGACGACGAGCCGGGCCTGTGGGTGCGGGAACATCACAGCACCAGCCCGCCGTCGACGCCGATGACCTGGCCGGTGACGAAACCCGCGTCGGGCGAGAGCAGGAACGCGGTCACGCGGGCGACGTCGGCGGGCGTGCCGAGCCGCCCGAGCGGGGTCGCGGCGACCGTGGCCACCCGGCTCTCCTTGTCGAGCGTGGCGAGCATGTCGGTCTGGATGTAGCCGGGGGCCACGGCGTTGATCCGGATCCCGGCCGGCCCCAGCTCCTTGGCGGCGGCCTTGGTGAGGCCGATCACGGACGCCTTGGTGGCGGAGTAGACCGCCTGGCCCGCGCCGCCCATGCGGCCCATCACCGAGGCGACCAGGACCACCGCGGGGAAGCTGCCCCGCCGCAGCAGCCTGAGCGCGGACTGCAGCGTGTACGTCGCGCCGACCGCGTTGACCTGGAAGAGCCGTTGGACCGTGTCGTGGTGGGCCATGCCGAGCGGACCGGCCGCGTGGATGCCGGCATTGATCACGAGGGCGTCGAGGCGGCCGTGGCGCTGGTAGATCTGCCGCATCACGGCCGAGACGGCGGCGGGGTCGCCGACGTCGCAGGCGACCGAGTCGGTCACCCCGCCGGTCTCCTCCGCGACCTCGGCGGCGGCCTTCGCGGCGCGCTCCTCGCCGCGGCCGTGGAGCACCACGTCGTGGCCCGCCCCGGCCAGCGTGACCGCCACGGCCCGGCCGATGCCCGCCGTCGAGCCGGTGACCAGGACGACCCTGGGCTCAGCCGGCGGCGGCGCCGACGCCATGCTTCTCCAGCAGCCCGGCCGCCTTGGCGAACGAGCTCATGTCGATCATCTCGTCAGTGTCGATCATGACGGAGAACTCGTCCTCCATCGCGGCGATCAACGCCATGTGGGCCAGCGAGTCCCACTGGGGGATGGCGCGGTATTCGAGCCCGTCGACGTAGGTGTCGGCCGGAAGGTTGAGCGCGCTGCGGAAGACGGCCCGCAGGCGGTCGAGATGACTCATGATCACTCACTCTCTGTCCTCAAGCCACGACGTAGTGTAGCGGGAATTGCGCGCCAGGAGAAAACCAAGGCCCCCTCTCGGGTAATGGAACCGTATAACGAGGCGTGGCACCCGTTGAGGACTGGGAATGTCGGACGGGACACGGTCCACCGTACGGGGGGAATGATGGACGAATCCAATCACTGGTACGGGCACTCTCGCATAATCGGCCGATACTGCGGCCTGTCGGATGAGACGCCGAAACGCATCCAGGGCTTCCTTCAGCACGGATGGAACTATCTCCACGGATTTCCGCCCAACGACCACTGGTGCAGCCCTGGATATCCCCGTTTCATCTGGTCTGACGTGCTACGTCGCCGAGGCTGGTCGATGGGCCGCAGGGGACACTACCTCATCGGCGCGCCGTGGATATACCTCCTTCATCTGGAGCCTGAGCTGGGCGTGGTCCCTGAACGCAAGGGTACGATCTGGTATCCCTTTCATGGCTGGGAAAAGCATTCCGTCAGTGGTGACCATGCCCGGTTGGCCGACGAAATCCGAAATGTCGAGACCGGTCCGGTCACGGTCTGCCTTTATTGGCTGGAATTCGCGAATCCGGACATTCGGCGAGCGTACGA
Source organism: Nonomuraea sp. NPDC003201 (assembly GCF_053590415.1). NCBI lineage: Bacteria > Bacillati > Actinomycetota > Actinomycetes > Streptosporangiales > Streptosporangiaceae > Nonomuraea > Nonomuraea sp. NPDC003201. The sequence goes on along the minus strand of NZ_JBSFTC010000177.1, from coordinate 7,708 downwards.
ATCGAGGGGATTCCGGGTCACCTGCCATGGCGAGCGCGGCTCCCGGTGGGAGGGAAAGGGACGCGACTTCCTGCGCAAGCAGCTGGTCCAGTTGCGACGCCACCGCAGGGTGGCCTCCAACCGGCTCGGCAGCGCGCTGTTCTACGGCGCCTCGGTGGGATGCGAGGTGGCGGTGTACGGGGATCCGATGCAGTTCGAGGACGAGCGTCCCGAGTACGGAGGGACGGCGCGCCGCATGCGGCTCTGGCCGGAGCTGCACGGCACGCGCGTCGACACCGAGCTGGCGTCGGAGGTGGCGCGGCGCGAGCTGGGATTCGAGTATCAGGCGACACCGGAGGAGCTACGGCGAATGTTCGGATGGAAACGGGGGGCGCGCACGTGATCACGGGGGAGGCGCCCGAGAACGTTCGGTTGATCGGCGGGGAGATGCTGCTGTGGTCCGACATGTCCAACATGGGCGGCATAACGGACTGGCGGGGGACGGCACTGGAGCTGGTCGGCCGGCTCGTCCCCGACAGCGGCAGGGTGCTGCTGGTCGGCCCGCATCCGCAGGTGCTGGTGGACGACGTGGTCGCGCGGGCCCCGTCGGCGGCCGTGCTGCTGCGCTCCTACCCTGACGCCTGTGCCCTGGGCGAACGGCACCCGGGGCTGGCGGTGTTCTGCGGGCGGCTGGAGGTGTTCGCCGCGGAGCAGCCGTACGACCTGGTGCTGGCCCTCGACGGGCTGCTGCGCACGCACTCCGCGGAGGCTTCGGCGGCGGCGTGGAGCGAGTCGCTGGCGGCGCTGGCCGAGCTGGTCGCGCCCGGGGGGCGGCTGGTGCTCGGCGTACGCAACGACCTGGGCGTCGATCGGTTCCTGGAGGCCAGGCCCGCGGACCGGGAGGGCGCCGACGACCAGTGGGCGCCGCACGGCTTCGACCCGAGCTACCCCAGCGGTCCGGAGGCGCTCGACCGCGGGCTGGAGTCGGCGGGGCTGCGCGTGCGGCGGTGCTACGCGGCGTATCCGGGCAGGCAGGCGCCCCGGGCGCTGCTGTCCCGCGAGGCGCTGGCCGCCGACCTGCCGGACGCCCTCACGTTCCCGCTGAGCGCGCGTGGCGGCGACCGCATGCTGGTGGCCGACCCGCTCCGGCTGACCCGCCTGGTGTTCCGGCACGGCCTGGGCGAGGAGCTCGCGCCGCTCTGGCTGGCCGTGGCCACCGCGGTACCGGAGAACGGGCCCGGCGACGACGACGTGGAGCTGCCGCTGGGGCTGGTCGAGGAGGGCTCCGCCCTGTACGAGCTCACCGCCGGCGGCGCCAGGCGGCTGCCGGACGGCGAGGAGCTGCCGATCCCGGCCGGCCGGGTCGTCGAGGAGATCCTCGTCGAGGCGTGCGCCCGCGAGGACGTCAGGACCGTGCGCGAGCTGCTGGCCCGGCTGGCCGAATGGCTGGAGGCGGGCGGCGACGTGACGGCCGCGACCGACAGCCTGGTGTACGACGGCGAGCGGTTCGCGGCCATCAGCCCCGCCGCCGAACCGTCCACCCCGCCCGGCCCGAAAGTCGTCCTGTGCCGGATCCTGTGGCGGTTCGCGGTCAGGCTACTGGCCGCCGGTCACCACCACCCGTGGCCGTGGCCGCTGGAGGCCGACCAGCTCGCGCTGACCCTGTGCGGCATGGCCGACCGTCCCTGCGACCAGGGTGACCTCGACCGTGCCCGCAAGCTGGACGTGGAGCTGGGCTGTCCCGCCGAGGTGGCGGAGCACGCGCCCACGTACCGGGATCTGCTGGGCGCCCGGGACCGCCTGGCCGACCAGCTCACCGCGGCGCTGGCCAGGATCTCGCGCCTGGAGACCAAGCTCTCCTACCGCGAACGCGAGCTGGTCAGGGCGAAGGCCAAGCTACGCAGGACCCAGCGCAAGGCCAGCGCCTTCCGCAGGACGCTCGGATACCGCCTCTCCCGCCGCCTGGCGCGCCCCGGCAAGGTCGCCCGCAAGGTCATCCGCCTCCTGTCCGGCTGACACAGCAAGGAACGCAGGCGCAGGACAACAGGAAGAGGAATAGGTGTGCCGGTTCTTTCGGTGATCGTTCCGTTCTACAACGTCGAGAAGTACATCGGACCCTGCCTGGATTCCATCGCCGCCCAGACGCTGGGCGATCTGGAGGTGATCTGCGTCGACGACGGCAGCGTCGACGGCGGCCCGGCGGTCGTCGAGGCCAGGCAGGCGGCCGACCGCCGGATAAGTCTCATCAGGCAGGACAACATGGGCGTGGGCCGCGCCCGCAACGTGGGCGTACGCCGGGCGACCGGCCGCTACCTGGCCTTCGTGGACGGTGACGACACCGTGCCGCGCGACGCGTTCAAACGCCTGGTGACCTCGCTCGAGTCCACCGGCTCCGACCTGGCCTGCGGCAACGTCATGCGGCTCTACCGCAACCTGCTCATGCCGTCGTGGGCCCACCGGGAGGCGTTCGCCAAGCCGGTGAAGAGCACCCACATCACCCGCCACCCGCTGCTGGTCCGCGACCGCATGCTGTGGAACAAGGTCTACCGCCGCTCCTTCTGGGAGCGCCTGGGCCTGAGCTTCCCCGAGCGCATGTACGAGGACCAGCCCGTCGCGATGGCGGCCCACGTGGGAGCGAGGTCGGTGGACGTGCTGGCCACGGTCGTCTACCACTGGCGGCAGCGCGACGAGCCGGGCAGCTCGATCACCCAGCGCTGCCTGGAGCCCGACAACCTGCGCGACCGCCTCCTGTCGGTGCTGGAGACCGCCTCCCTGCTGGGCCGCGGGGCGCCGGCGCTGAAGGCGGACTTCGACCGCGACACGCTGGACATCGACATGGCCGTCGCCGTGGAGGCCATGGCCGCCATGGGCACGACGGCGGACCCGGCCCTGCTCGACATGATCGTCCGCTACCTCGACGGCGTGTCGCGCGAGGCCTGGCACAGCATCCCGTTCGCGCAGCGCCTCCAGGCCCACCTGCTGCACCGTCGCCGCCTGGGCGAGCTGGCGTACGTGTTCACCCAGGACCGCTGCGGGCAGCTGCAGCCGCGCGTCGGCGCGGCCGGGCTGCTGCGCAGGCGCTGGTACGCCAGGCACCCGTCGATGCCGCCGCACCTGTCGGAGGTCTCCGGCGAGCTGGCCCTGGTCCCCCGGCTGGTCGACCTCGACTGGCGCGACAGCGTGCTCTGCGGCGCGGGCCGGGTGGCGGTGGGCCGGTTCGACGTGGGGGAGCTGCGCCGCATGCGGGTGCGGGTCTGGCTGGAGGAGCGCAGGACCGGCGCGACCATCCCGCTGTCCGACGAGGAGAGCGCGCCCACCTGGGAGAACGTGGTACAGGAGGACGGTGGCGCGCTGCCGGAGCACGCGTTCCCGTTCCGCTTCGCGTTCGACCCGGCCGTGCTGACATCCGCGCAGCTCGCCAGGCGCGGCCGCTGGGACCTGCGCGTGCAGCTCAGAGGGCATGGGCTGCGGCTGGACGGCCGGGTGGCCGGGCCGCGCTGGCTGCCGCCCCTGATTCCCGCGCCGAGGCGCAGGTCGGGCGTGTGGGTGGTGCCGATCCGCAGCGCCAAGGGCGCCTGGGGCCTGCGCCTGCGCAAGGCGCGGGCGGTCATCGGGGAGTGCCGGGTGGACGGCGGCGACCTGGTGTTCTCGGGGGAGATCACCGACATCGGCGACGGCGAGCCGGTGCTGCGGCTGCGGCGCAGGAGCGACGGCGAGGAGATGTACTTCCCGGTGACGCTGGCGGGGCGCGACTTCCACGCGCGGGTGCCGCTGGCCGACATCGACGAGAGTGTCGGCCACGAGTCGTGGTGGGAGGTCGTCATCGACCAGGGCACACCCATCCGCCCGCTGGTGCGGACCGGGCAGCGGCCGATCGCGACCGTCGCGGCCAGGCGCTTCCTCGTCGACCGGGGCGAGGACGGCTGCCTGCTGCTGGCGGAGCGCTAGCGCAGGATCGCCGCCAGGGTCTCCACGACCCGGTCCTGCTGGGCGTCGGTCAGGTCGGGGAACAGCGGCAGCGACAGCTCCTCGGCGTAGTACGCCTCCGCCCGCGGGCAGAGCCCGCGCCGGTAGCCGAGGTCCTCGAACACCGGGTGCCAGTACGCCGGCACGTAGTTGACCTGCACGCCGATGCCGGCGGCGCGCATGCGGTCGTAGACCTCGCGCCGCCGGCCGTCGCGGACCCTGACCGGGTAGAGGTGCCAGCTCGGCCGCACGTACGCGCGCTGCGCGGGCAGCCTCAGCCCCGGCACGTCGCGCAGCAGCACGTCGTAGCGCGCGACGAGCTCGCGACGCCGCTCGCGGAAGCCCTCCAGCCGCCGCAGCTGGCTGACACCCAGCGCGCACAGCACGTCGGGCAGCCGGTAGTTCAGCCCGAACTCGTGCACCTCCTGGTGCCACCCGCCCACGTCCGGCTCGCGCTGGTCGGCGGGCTCCCTGACCAGGCCGTGGTTCCTGAAGCGGGCGGCCCGCCGGAACCGCTCGGGGTCGGCCGCCGCCACCGCCCCGCCCTCCGCCGTGGTCACGGTCTTGGTCGGGAAGAACGAGAAGGTCGTCAGGTCGGCCAGCGCCCCCACGGGCCGGTCCTTGTACGCGGCCCCGATCGAGTGCGCCGAGTCGGCCATCAGCACCGCCCCGGCCGGGGCGGCGACCGCGCGCAGCTCGTCGTAGTCGGCGGGATGGCCCGCGTAGTCCACCGCCGTGACGACCCGCGTCCTGGGGGTGACCAGGGCGGCGACGGCGTCGGGGTCGAGGTTGCCCGTGTCGGGCTGCACGTCGGCGAAGACCACCCGCGCGCCCAGCAGCGCGGCCGCGGCGGCCGTGGCCACGAACGTCAGCGGCGAGGTGACCACCTCGTCGCCCGCCCGCACCTCGGCCGCCACGTAGGCGACGTGCAGCGCGGCCGTCCCCGACGTGACCGAGACGCACGGCACGCCGCCGGTCCAGCGGGCCAGCTCCGCCTCGAACCTGCCGACCGCGGGCCCGGTGGTCAGCCAGTCGCCGCGCAGCACCTCGGCGACCTCCTCGATGTCGGACTCGACGATCGACTGCCGTCCGTAGGGGAGCATCAGCGGGCCACCATGGCGCGCAGGTCGTCCACCGAGAGCCATTCGTCGTTGGTGTCGGAGCGGTAGGAGAAGCCCTCGGGCAGCGGCTCGCCGGTCTGCGGCGGCGTGTAGCCCCAGGTCGCGATCGTGGGCTGGACGATGTAGCGGTCGGCCAGGCGCAGCGTCCTGCGGCCGTCGTCCGGCCCGATCATCTCCTCGTGCAGCTTCTCGCCCGGCCTGATGCCGATCTCGTAGATCGGGCTGTTCGGCGCCAGCGCCTCGGCCAGGTCGGTGATGCGCATGCTCGGCAGGCGCGGCACGTAGAGCTCGCCGCCCCGCATCAGGTCGAACGAGTCCACCACGAACCGGACCGCCCGGTCGAGCGTGATCCAGAACCTGGTCATGCGCTTGTCGGTGATCGGCAGGCTGGCGCCCTGCTCGGCCAGGCGCAGGAAGAGCGGCACCACCGAGCCCCGGCTGCCGACGACGTTGCCGTAGCGGACGACGGAGAAGCGGGTCTCGTGGGCGGCGGCGTAGTGGTTGGCGGAGACGAAGAGCTTGTCGGCGACCAGCTTGGTGGCCCCGTACAGGTTGATCGGGCTGGAGGCCTTGTCGGTGGAGAGCGCGACCACCTTGCGCACGCCGCTGTCGATCGCGGCCTCCACCACGTTCTGTGACCCTGCGACGTTGGTGCGGACGTACTCGAACGGGTTGTACTCGGCCGTGTCCACCTGCTTCAGCGCGGCCGCGTGGACCACGTAGTCCACGCCGTGCATGGCGCGGGCCAGCCGGTCGCGATCCCTGACGTCGCCGATGAACCAGCGCAGGCGCTCGTCGTCGCCGAAGAGCTGCCTGGTCTCGTACTGCTTGAGCTCGTCGCGGGAGAAGACCACCAGGCGCCGCACCCCCAGCGAGTCGAGTGCGTTGCGGATGAACGCCTTGCCGAAGGACCCCGTTCCTCCGGTGATCAGAATCGACGATCCACTGAGAATGCTCACGTGGCCCCCTGGGTTCGCGCTTACGCGCAGTAGTCGTTCGAGCAGGTCGGTAGCATAGCGCGATCGATAAGCGACACACGGTCACACGGGGGATTGGGGCATCGGTGCGCATTGTCGGGATTGTTCAGGCGCGGATGGGCTCGACACGCCTGCCGGGCAAGGTGCTCAGGGAGCTGGGCGGCCGGTCGGTGCTGGAATGGGTGGTTCGCGCCGCCCGCGAGGCGGGCACGCTCGACGAGCTCGTGGTGGCCACCACGACGGAGCAGGCCGACGACGCGGTCGTGGCCGAGTGCCGCCGCCTCGGCGTGCCGTGGCACCGGGGCCCGGTGGACGACGTGCTGACGAGGTTCATGGAGGCGCTGGCGGGGCGGCGGTGGGACGCGATGATGCGGTTCACGGCGGACTGCCCGCTGCTGGACCCGGCCGTGATCAGGGAGGCGGCGCTGGTGTTCCGCGCCGTACGCGGGCTCGACTACCTGAGCACCGCTCTGACGCGGACGCTGCCGCGCGGGCTCGACGTGGAGATCGTGGGCAGGGGCGCGCTGGAGCGGGCCGACGCCGAGGCGGCCGACTTCCACCGCACCCACGTGACCTCCTACGTCTACTCGCATCCCGACGACGCGCGGCTGCTCGGGCTCGCCTACCAGCCGGTCGCCGGCGACCTGCGGGTGACGCTCGACACCGAGGACGACTGGCGGCTCATCACCCGGGTGGTGGACGGCCTCGGCGACCGGTGCGTGCCGTTCGGGACGCTGGTGAGCTGGCTGCGGGAGCGCCCCGAGGTCTGCGGGCTCAACGCCCACGTCCAGCAGAAGGAGCTGCAGGACGCGTGACCCGGGTCGGCTTCCGGTGTGACGCCGGGGTGCGCAGCGGGGTCGGCCACCTGGTGCGGTGCGTGGCGCTGGCCGAGGAGCTGCGCGCGCGGGGCGTCGAGGTGACCTTCCTCGGCGAGGTGCGCGGGTCCGCCTGGGCGCGGGCCCAGCTGCGCGAGCGCGGGCTCCCGCTGGTGCCCGCCCCCGAGGAGCCGGCCCGGCTGGCGGCGCTGGCCCGGGAGCTCCGGCTGGAAGCCGCGGTCCTCGACTCGTACGACCTGCCGGGGGGGACGGGGGCGGCGCTGCGGGGAGCGGGCCTGACCGTGCTGGCGATCGTGGACGGCGACCCGCTGGGCCAGGAGGCCGATCTCTACCTGGACCAGAACCTCGGCGCGGAGCGCCGCCCCTTCCCCGTGCCCGCCCGGCGCCTGGCCGGGGCGCGTTACGTGCTCCTGCGTGACAGCGTGCGCGGGCTCGGGCGGACACGGCCGGCGGGGCCGGTGCCGCGCGTGCTGTGCTTCTTCGGCGGCACCGACAGCGCCGGCGTGGCCCCCGCCTGGGCCGGGGCGCTCCTGGCGGCCGGGGTGCCGTTCGAGGCGACGGTCGTCAGCCCTGCGCCTTTCGAGGCGGGCGGGCCGATCGCCGTGGTCCCGCCGACGGACCGGCTGCCCGAGCTCATGGCCGGGGCCGACCTCGTCGTCACCGCCGCCGGCTCGGCCGTCTGGGAGCTGCTCCACCTCGGCGTCCCCACTGCCCTGACCTGGGTGGCGGACAACCAGCTCATCGGCTACGAGGAGCTCGTCGGCCGGGGCGTCGCGGCCGGGCTCGGGCGCGCGGCCGGCGCCGCGGCGGGGCGAGATCCGAATAGCAC
>NZ_JBSFTC010000176.1:0-23169 GCF_053590415.1 Nonomuraea sp. NPDC003201 | reverse complement strand
CGGGCGCCTCGGTGGCCGCGGCGGGAGCCGGAGCCGCCTCGCCGGAGCCGCCACCCTGCTTCTCCTGGATGGCCGCGATGAGCTGGCTCTTCCGCATGCGCCCGGTCCCGCTGATGCCCAGCTCCGCTGCCATCTTCTGCAGCTCGGGCAGCACCTTGGCGGACAGGCCGGTGCCGGAGCGACGCGCACGGGCGGCCTTCGCCGGTGCGCGGGTGGGGGTGTCGCCGGACGCCGGCTCTGCGCCTGATGCGTCGGAGAGGAGTTCGGTGGTGTCGCTCAACTAAAAGGTCCTTCCCAGGGGTCGGGCGCCGGTTTCGTTCTGCCGGGCGTCCCGGAGGTGCTTGCGATCCGGCGGGACAGACCGGGTCGGGGTGCACTCTGTGATCTTCGGCTGTCGCTGTGGACGGCCGCCACTCTTGGGGAGAGGCTCGTCCAAGCCGCCACAGGGCCGTGGCGCGTGGCTGACACCCCCCAGATTGCTGTCGCCAACCAGATGTCGATGTGATCGAACGCGCAGGTCCCCGTCGTCGCCGCCTCGTTTCGAGCCAACCGGGTGTGGGCCAACCGGAGGCAACGGAGTCCGGGGAGACAGCCGCGCTGCTCACGCCTCGCGACGTGAAACATGATGCAGCGATGTGTGGCTGACAAGCACGCACCCACCAAGGGGGCATCTGGTGCGGCTACCAGCCTAACATCACCAGCGCACACGGCTATTCCCTGAAGGTCTAAAGAGGCATCAGCGTGTCTCGGGGAACTGAACGTTCGCACCAACCGGGTCGACGTCCATTTGCTGGATGTGCCAGTCATTACCCACTTCTGGCGCGATCAAATCCTGCGTATCCGATGTCGAAAACGCAAGGACCGTGGGACCCGCTCCCGAAACGACCGCGGGCACGCCCACTGCACGGAGACGTTCTACCAGATTCGCGGTGTCCCGCATCGCAGGCGCGCGGTAATGCTGATGGAGTCGATCTTCGGTGGCGGCGAGCAGCAGCCCGGGCTCCGGTTGCCGGGTCAGCGCCGCGATCAGCAGCGCAGCCCTGCCGGCGTTGAACGATGCGTCCTTGTGGGGCACGTCCTTCGGCAGCAGCCCCCGTGCGGTCTCCGTGGCCAGCCGGGTGACAGGAACGACCACGACCGGGCGGATGCGCTCGTCTGGAGCCAGTTTCACCATATGCGGCGCCCCGGAGTGGTCGTACCAGGCCACGGTCAGTCCGCCGGCCAGACAGGGGGCGACGTTGTCGGGATGGCCCTCGATCTCCGTGGCCAGCGCGAAAACGTCGTCGTCCGAAAATCGCCCGGGCTCAGAAAGTTGTTCGCCCTCAGCCAAAGCGCGGGCCGCCAGGATGCCCGCGCACAGGGCGGCCGACGAGGATCCCAGCCCGCGCGCGTGCGGAATCCTGTTACGGCAGTGCAGGCGGATCCCGCTGGGCTGCGTGATCCCCATGCGATCGAAGGTGGCCCGCATCGCCCTGACGACCAGGTGACCCTCTCCGAGATCCAGCTCACCCGCGCCCTCGCCCTCGACGGTGACGCGAACCCCGGCCTCGTCGGTGAGCGCGGCCTCGACGTCGTCGTACAGGCTCAGCGCCAGCCCGAGCGCGTCGAACCCGGGACCCAGGTTCGCCGAGGTGGCGGGCACGCGAATCTCAACGGTCCGCACATGAACTCCCTGTCAGGCGAGGTTGAGCGCCGCCGCGGCGGCGTGGACGTCGATGGGGATGACGACGGGCGCGGGCGCGCCCGAGATCGCCCAGTCGGGGTCCTTCAGCCCGTTGCCGGTGACCGTGCAGACGATGCGCTGGCCCGGGTCGACGAGCCCCTGCGAGTGGGCCTGCAGGAGCCCCGCGACGCCGGCGGCCGAGGCCAGCTCCACGAACACGCCCTCCTCCTGCGCCAGCAGCTTGTACGCCGCCGCGATCTGCCGGTCGGTCACCGCCTGGATGACGCCGCCCGACTCGTCGCGCGCCGCGGTGGCCAGCGACCAGGAGGCCGGGTTGCCGATGCGGATGGCGGTGGCGATCGTGTGCGGATGGGACACGGGCGCGCCCTGGACGATCGGCGCCGCCCCGCTGGCCTGGAAGCCGAACATGCGTGGCCGCTTGGTCGACACCCCGTCGGCCGCGTACTCCTGGTAGCCCATCCAGTACGCCGAGATGTTGCCCGCGTTGCCCACCGGGATGCAGTGGATGTCCGGGGCGTCACCCAGCGTGTCGACGATCTCGAACGCCGCCGTCTTCTGGCCCTGCAGCCGGAACGGGTTGACCGAGTTGACCAGCGCGATCGGGTAGCTGGACGACAGCTTGCGGGTCATCTCGAGACAGTCGTCGAACGACCCCTCGACCTGCAGCAGCGTGGCGCCGTGCACGAGCGCCTGGGCCAGCTTGCCCATGGCGATCTTCCCCCGTGGCACCAGCACGGCGCAGGTCAGCCCGGCGCGTACGGCGTAGGCCGCCGCCGACGCCGAGGTGTTGCCGGTGGAGGCGCAGATGACCGCCTTGGCCCCCTCCTCGACCGCCTTGCTGATGGCCATGGTCATGCCGCGGTCCTTGAAGCTGCCCGTCGGGTTGGCTCCCTCGACCTTCAGGTAGACGTCGCACCCCGTCAGCGCCGACAGACGGTTCGCGGGGACCAGCGGCGTGCCACCCTCGAGCAGGGTGATGACAGGCGTCTTCGGAGTGACAGGAAGACGCTCGCGGTATTCCTCGATGAGGCCACGCCACGACCTGCTCATGATGACTCCCTACCTGCGGTGTTGGGCACAGAGTGTACGGGGTGCGGCAGGCCGCCGCGGATCCGTGTCCACCGGCCGGACACATCCATTGGACAGGGGCACTATTCAGGAAATTCTCAGCATCTCCCGATAAGGTCTCGGGGCAGGGGGTCACCACCATGGACGCGCGTCCTGCTTTGACGCAGAACGACTATTCGCCGATCGCGGCGCCGGAGCTCGGCACCTGGTCACCCGCCCTTTCCGTGAGCGTGGTGATACCCGCTCACGGCGGGCAGGACCGGCTCGACCTGACACTCGCGGCGCTGGCGGCGCAGACGTACCCGGGCCATCTCATGGAGGTCCTCGTCGTCGACGACGGCAGCGAGCCTCCCATCCTGCTGCCCGAGATCCGGCCCGCCAACACCCGCGTCGTACGGGTGCGCGACGGCTGGGGCATCTCCAACGCCGTCAACACCGGCGCCAAGGCCGCCGACGGCGAGATCATCCAGCGTCTCGACGCCGACATGGTGGCCTGCCGCGAGCACATCGAGGCCCTGGCCCGCTGGCACCACGTGACGGACTATCTCGTCACGATCGGGATGAAGAAGTTCGTGGACGCGCCGCCGGTCACGCCGCGCCAGGTCTTCAGGGCGGGCCATCTGGGAGAGCTGTTCGACCTGGCCGGGGCCGTGTCCAGCTCCACCGAGGCGACGATCGCCAAGACCGACGGGCTGCGCAAGAGCCGCAACCCGTACCACGTGTGCACGGGGCCGACCTTCGCCCTGCCCCGGGAGGTCTTCCACGCCGTGGGCGGTCTCGACCCGAACGTGGCGCGGGGCGAGGACACCGAGTTCTCCTACCGGCTGGCCATGCACGGCGTGGTGTTCGTCCCTGACATGGACGCGCAGGCCGTGCACCTGGGGCTGCCCGCGCAGCACCGCGACAGGGAACGCGCCGTGCGGGCCGTGGAGCCGTACCTGGCGCACCGGATCCCGCTGCGCAGGGATCTGCGCAAGGACCGGGGGCGGCGGTGGCTGGTGCCGTACGTGGAGATCGTGCTCGACGTCACGGACACCTCCGAGTCGGTGGTGCGGCAGGCGGTGGCGGCGGCGCTGGACGGCAAGCTGCAGGACGTGGTGGTGACGCTGGTGGGGCCGTGGTCGCGGCTGAACTCCGGGCGCCGGTCCGTCCTGTCGGATCCGTGCTTCGAGCTGCGGCTGATGCGTGACCTGTTCGCGCACGACGATCGCATCCGCCTGATCGACGAGGCCGCCCCCACGCCGGCGCCCACGCCGTTCCGCTACCGGGGGCCGGTCGACGTGCCGCTGCACCGGGCGACGCTGGAGCGCATGATCGAGTCGGTGCAGAAGGACCTCACCGGCGTGCTGATCGTCGACCTGCCCGACGGGCGCACGGCCCGGCTGGAGCGCACCTCCGCCCTCGGCCGCGCCGTCCTGCTCGCCGAGCCGGGGACCGCCGACGTGGACGACCTCATCGCCACCACCCACGGGGTACGCCACGAGCCGCCGGACCGCTACTGGCCCGTGCCGGCTCCCGCGCAACCCGAACCGGTCACCATCCCGGCCCCGACTTCGGCCGCCGCCCCGGTGACCGTCTCGGTGCCGCCGGAGAACACGCTGCTGCGCCGCCTCAAGTCCGCCCTCCGCCCCAGCTGACCCCCCGGCCACGCGAAGGGGCGGGCGGGTCAGCCGCGCAGGCGTTTGCGCAAGGCGCGTTTCATGGTCGTCGACACCAGGACCCGCAGGCTCTGCTGGGCGCGACCGGCGGCGGCCAGCTGGCGGCGCAGCGCGCCGACCTCGCGCCGGAGCTCCACGGTCGACTTGCGCCAGCGCCCCGCCTCGTCCCGCCACTTGGCCACCTGCGCCCGCAGCCGCTCCGCCTCCTTGGCCAGCCGGGCCGCCTCGGCCTGCGCCTCCAGGCGCGCCCGGTACGCCCCCCGCCGCCCGAGGATCGCCCCCGGCTCGGTCGTGAAGCCGTACGTCTCCGCCTCCACCCAGGTGACGCCCGACACCGAGTCCACCGCGTCGTCCAGGTCCTCCCCCTGCGCCACCACGATGCGGGCCCGGGCGAAGGCGGACGCGCGTTCCAGGCGGGCCGCGACGACCCCCTGGGACGACTCGCGGAGCAGCACGTTCACCAGGCCGAGCCCCTCGTCGCGGGCCAGGTCGAGCAGGCGGGCGAGCGAGTCCTCGCCGGGGACCCAGCCGGGCGGCAGGCGCAGCACGAAGGGCACGGCGGGGTCGACGGAGTCCGTGGCGGACAGGCGTACCCGGCCTTCATGGCGATAGTGGCCCTGGACCAGCACCAGGTCGAGGTCGGGGTCCTGCAGGGGGGAGCGGCGGTCGCGGTCGAGGGTGTCCCAGGGCCCGAGGACGAGCACGGACAGGTCGGGTAACGTGCCGGCGAGCAGCGCGTCCACCGTCGCGCGCACCGAGTCGTAGCCCGCCGTGCCGTCCACCACCACGGTGACGTACGGCACCTTCCACTGCCGTCCGGGATGCCCCCGCAGCCACCGGTAGGGCGGGATGCGGTCGGCCACGAACGCGTGGCTCACCCGGTCGATCGGCTGTTTGCCGCGCATCCGCATGGTGGGCCCGAGGTGGTAGGCGCGGGCCGACGGCTCCGGCACGAAGACGGCGCCCGCCTGGCCGAGCCGGTAGCCCATCTCGGTGTCCTGGCCCAGGATCAGCTCGTCGTCCATGGGCCCGGCGGCCTCGATCAGCCGGGCGTTGACCGAGGTCGCGCCCCCGACGTGCAGGCTGAACGGGCGCTGGGGGTTGTCGGTGAGGCCGTCGGTGCGCTCGACGAGATCGACGATCCAGGCGTGCGGCTCCGCGGGTTCGAAGTGCCTCTCCAGGTCGTCGGGGAGCTCGCGGGGCACCTCGGCGTCGGTGAAGCGGATGTAGCCGGTGACGACCAGGTAGGGGGCGGCGTGGTGCCAGCGCATGTGGGCCGCGATCGCGCCCGGGGTGAGCACCACGTCGGAGTCGAGCCAGTGGATCACGTCGCCGGTCGCCTCGGCCAGCCCGGCGTTGCGGGCGCTGGCCCGGCCCGGCTCCGCGCAGACGATCAGGCGCGTCCGCTCCGGGCGGACGGCGGGCAGGCGCAGCGGGGGCGCGCTGCCGTTGTCGACGACGATGACCTCGGTCAGCTCCGCCGGGTACGTCTGCCCGGCCAGTCCGGCGAGCACCAGGTCGAGCTTGTCCTGCCCGCCGTAGGCCGGGATGACCACGCTGACCGTGAGCTCCGGGGTGAGGTCTTCCAGGAGGGGTTCGAGGGTCCGGTAGTCGTTGCCGCGCACCCTGGCCGCACCGGTGACATCGGTGGTCATGCGGCTTCCATCAGCAGGCTCGGGCGGAAGCCGCGCCACTGGTTGGCGGCCACCTTGAGGAAGTGGGCGAGGGGCAGCTGCCAGGTGTGCTCGTCGCCGAGCCCCCGGCGCAGGACGTAACCCAGCCCGTGGGTACGGTAGACGCGCGCCCCAGCCTTTTGCGCTGCTTTGAGAAACTCGAGATCAACTGCCCGCGATAGCCTAGGAAATCCCCCAATTTCTTGAAATTTCGCCCGGGAAATCAAGATCGTCCCTCCGGCCACATGATCGGCCCACACCTCGCTCGGATACGCCGCCCCACTCGCGAAAGTCGTCCGCCGCACCGTGGCCCGCAGCGGCTCCAGGTAGAAGAACTCGGCCGTCGTCCCCACCACGTCGGCCCCCGAGTACGCCAGCGCCATGAGCAGATCCCCCAGGTGGCGCGGCCCGTACCAGTCGTCGTCATCCCATTTCACCAGGTAGTCGCCGCGCGCCAGGGCCGCCAACCGGTTGAGCACCTCTCCGAACGGAACGTCCTGCGGGACCTCGATCCATTTCACGGGCAGCGAACACGACTCGACCGCCTCCCGCACCTCCTCGAAGCCCACCCCGTGCAGCCCGAGCAGCACCTCGACCTCGACGCCCCGCTGCCGGCCCATCTGGGCCAGCGCCGTCCCCACCATCCCCGGCCGCCTGCTCGACATCACGATGCTGACCGAAGGGCTGACAGAGGCCCTGGACACGCGGTGCCCCAGGCGGCGCAGGCGTACGCTGTGCTCCTCCCGCCGCAGGTCGGCCAGCGAACGCGCGGTCCCGTCGGCCGCGTGGCCGAGCCAGTCGCGGTCGGTGAGCAGCGCGGCGAGGTCGCCGGGCACCCACGGCGCGGCGCGGTCGGCGGTCAGCGGAACGCCGGCGGCGGCCAGCCGCAGCAATCCCGCCAAGGGCACCTCGGCGGCGGGCCACTCGATCTCCAGACCGCGCAGCGGGCGCAGCGCGGTCACGTCGGGGCACCGGCCCTCCACCGCCCAGCCGTCGTGCGCCCAGTGCAGGCGGGCCAGCCCCTTCTCCGGCGTACGAGCGAAGCCACAAGGGGTGATGGACATGGGCCTCCTTGGGACTTGGTCGGCGCCTACCTTACGCCCGTTTTACTCACTGGTAGACGCGGCCTCCACATTCGGCAGGCCCTACGCCGCAGGTGGAGTGAAGGTGATTCTCAGTTTTCCTCCAGGAAGGTGTGGCACGGTAGGTGCCTGTTGTTTATTAAGGTGTCAATAATCCCGTGATGTCCTCGACGCCTCTGATGTTCCAAACGAAAGGTATGCGCGGATGCTCTCGCCCCGCCGACTGGCAGCGACCGCCGCACTCCTCGCAGCTCTCACCGCCGGCGTGCTCGCCCTGCTCGTCCTCGCCGGCCTGATCACTTTCGGCGCGGCAGCGGTCACGGTGGCCTTCCTGGTCACTCTGGCGGCCCTCGCCTTCCTCGTGCTCACCGTGCGCCGCCTCGACGGCAAGGCGCACCGCATCGATCTGCGGATCAAGAAGTACGAGGCCGAGCTGGCGAGGACCACCACCGCACTCAAGAACATCGAGACCAGGCTGGACCTGCTGGTGCAGGCCGTCGAGGACTCCGCCGGACGGCGGGCCGACGACCTCGGCGCCATCCTGGCCTCGCTCGGGGAGGACCGGGTCAACGCCATGGCGCGGGCGCGAGAGGTGGAGGAGCTGCGCGCGGAGGTTCGCGCGCTGGCCAGGGACTCCGTATGACGCGGGTCAGGCACAACGACTACGGGGCGCTGCGGCCGCCGGCGGTGGGGGCGTGGGAGCCCACGCTGCGGGTCTCCGTGGTCATCCCGGCCTACGACTGCGCGGAGGCGCTGGAGCGCACGGTCCCGGCGCTGGCGCGGCAGACGTACCCGGCCGAGCTGGTCGAGATCGTGGTCGCGGACGACGGCAGCGAGCCGCCGCTGGAGGTGGCGGGCGCGCGGGTCGTACGCGTGGCCGACGGGTGGGGACGCGGCGCGGCCCGGCAGACCGGGCAGCTCGCGGCCACCGGGGACGTGATCCACTGGCTCGACTCCGACATGTTCCTCGCGGACGACCACATCGAGGCGCACATGCGCTGGCACCACCTGATCGACCACGCGGTGGTGATCGGGGACGTCCGGTTCGTCGAGGAGCCGGGCGAGGAGGGCGTCCAGTCCGAGTACACGAGGAAGACCCTGGAGTCGACCCGGTGGCTCAAGGACGCGGGCGCGAGCGCGTACCTGCTGCACACGGGCGCCTCCACGTCCGTACGGGCCGATCTGCTGCGCGCGGCGGGCGGCGTGGACACCTCCCTGAACATGGCGGAGGACACCGAGCTCGGCTACCGGCTGGCGCAGGCGGGGGCGGTGTTCGTCCCCGACGCGCAGGCCAGGGCCTGGCACGTCGGCGCCTCCACCGTGATGCTGCGGGAGAAGGAGGTGCACCGGCACAACTGGTCCTTCCTGGGCGATCTCATCCCCGATCTGCGCTGGCTGCGCAGCCACCCCCGGCGTCACTGGCGGGTGCCGTACGTGCAGGTCGTCGTGAGTGCGACCACCTACGAGCAGACGCGGGCGAGCGTGGACTCGGCCCTCGCGGGCACCCTCGCCGACGCGGCCGTCACCCTCGTCGGCCCCTGGGGCAAGCTGACCGGCGAACGCCGCTCCAGCCTCGACGACCCCTTCCTCGACCTGCGCCTGCTGCACAATCTCTACGCGCACGAGCCCCGGGTCATGTTCGCGGAGAGCGTACCCGCCTCCGCCGCGCCCGCCCCCTTCCTGCTCCGCGTTCCCACCGGGTGGACGCTGGGCGCCGACACGCTTTCCAGGCTGGTGAGCCACGCGGACGGCGACCTGCTCGGCCTGGTCAGCGTCGCGCTGTCGGAGGACGCCTCCGGGGTCGCGGCCGCCCGCCTGGAGCGCACGGCCGCCTTCTCCCGCGCCGCGCTCCACGAGGGCCGGGCCGACGACCTGGTGGACGAGATGTTCGGGTCGGAGTGGGTCAGCGGGAGTGAGTACGGATTCGCGCCGGCGGAGGAGGCCGAGCCGCTGGCCGGTGAGCCCGCGAAATGGCGGGCGCTGGCCGGGGAGCGGCAGCGGGAGGTCAAGGAGCTGCGGACGGAGGTGGAGCGGCTCGCGGCCGAGGTCGAACGGCTGTCCGCCGAGCCGCCCGCCGACGAGGCCGCGGGACGGGGCGGGCTGAGCTCGCTGATCAGGCACCTGCGGAGCGCCGGATGATCCGTCAGCTGCTGACGGAGCTGCCCGGAGCGCGGGTCTTCTTCGCCGGGATCGACGACGTCGCCCCCCTCTACGCCACCCCCGCCGGGGTGGGCGCGACCGCCCGCCGGCCCTCCTCGGGAACGTCCTGCGAGGCCCGGCAGGTCGTGGACCTCGATCGGGACCTGCTGGAGCCGCCCCACGAGGCCGAGCAGGTGGGCGAGGTGCTCGTGCTCGCCAGGACACCGGCGGATCTACGCAGGATCGCGACGCTGCACAAGCTGCTGCCACAGGCCGAGCGGGTGGTCGTGGCCGTGCTCGACACGCCCGCCGCCCACCCCGCGCCGGTCCCCACCCCCACCCCCGCGCACCGGTGGCGGTCCTTGACGGATCTGCGGGTCTACCAGCCCAGGAACCGGGTCTGGGTGGTCGACGCCCGGTTCTCCTCCGTCACGCCCGCGGGCCGTACCGTGACCGCGACGGCGCGGGCGTTCGCGGGCCACCGCCTCGACGTGATCGCGGCCCCGGCGGCGGCGATCGCGGGCGTCGGGGCGGCCGCCTGGCGCCCCGGCGACCCCAACGCGACCCCCGCCGAGGTGACCGGGCCGGTGCCCGAACGGGTCGGCGCGCCGGGCAGCGACGTGGTCCTGCGCACCCTCGGCCACCCGTCGATGGAGAGTGCGGCCGCCATTCAGGACGCCGTGGCACCGGCCGACGACGACGCTGAGACCGTGGAGTGGGCGGGGGACCAGACGCCCATCGAGCGGCCGACGTTGCGGGCGGTGACCTGGGAGCACCTCGGACGGCCGGGCATGGCCGACTCCCCGCTGGCCGACCCCGACGTGCTGGGCGAGCCCTCCATGGTCCCGCCCGTGGACGAACGCCTCGTGAACCCCCAGGGTTTCGTCACCACCCCCTCCCGTGGCCTGGCCTCCCTGGTGGAGCGGGACGGCCGGTGGTCGGTGGTGCTGGACGACAAGGTCGTGACGTCGTTCGCCGAGTCCGGCGGGGTCACCGACGCCGACGTGGCCAGGCTCCGCCAGATCCGCGGCGTCGAGGTGGACTGGCGGCACGCGCACAGCGGTCCCCTGGCCGCCGTACGCGTGCTGACCGGCCTGGCCGCCGCCGGGGTGCCGCTGCGCGCGCAGGCCGTGCCGCGCTGGGCGGGAGCGCTCGGCGCCGAGATCGTCGAGCTCGTCGAGCACTGCCCGGACCTCTCGGACGACCTCCGGCGCGAGGAGCACAGCATCCGCCTGCGCCGCGCCGCGCTCCGTACGCACGGCGTCGCCGCGAGGTGGGAGCAGCTCGGCGCGCCCGCCCCCGCGCCCCCGCTCACCTCGGTCCTGCTGGCCACGCGCCGCACCGACATGGTGTCGTTCGCGCTCGACCAGGTCGCCCGCCAGCGCGGCGCCGAGCTCGAGGTGATCCTCGCGCTGCACGGCGTCCCGAAGGGCCACCCGGACGTGGCCAAGGCGATCGAGGCGTTCGAGGGCCAGCTGACCGTGTTCGAGGCGGATCGCCAGGACGTGTTCGGCGAGGTGCTGAACCACGCGGCCGCCATGGCCTCGGGTTCGTTCCTGCTGAAGATGGACGACGACGACTGGTACGGCCCCGACTTCCTGTCCGACCTGCTGCTGGCGCACTCCTACTCGGGCGCCCAGGTGGTGGGCACGGTGCCGGAGTTCGTGTACCTGACCTCCATCGACGTCACCGTGCACCGCAGGCAGGTCACCGAGCAGATCACCAGCTTCGTCGCCGGCGGGACGATTTTGGTGGAGCGCTCGGCCTTCCAGGCGGTGGGCGGGTTCCGGCCGTTGCGGCGCTCGGTGGACACCCAGTTCCAGGAGGCCCTGCAGGCGGCCGGAGGCCAGATCTACCGTACGCACGGGCTCGGCTACATCCTGCGCAGGGGCCCGGCGGCCAACCATACCTGGCAGGAGCCGATCGGGACGTTCCTGCAGCGCAACAGGCAGCAGTGGCGCGGCTTCCGCCCGAACGCCCTCATGGCCCTGGACGGGAGCCCCCTCCCATGACCGGCATCCCCCGCATCCGCCGCAACGACTTCGGCGTCCTCGCGCCGCCCGCCCTGGGCGCCTGGGAGCCCACGCTCACCGTCACCGTCGTCATCCCGGCCCACGACCGCCAGGAGACCCTGGACCTCACCCTGGCGGCCCTGTCCGCCCAGAGCTACCCCGAGCACCTGCTCGACGTCATCGTCGTGGACGACGGCAGCGCCACCCCGATCCACCTCCCGGAGCTCGTCCCGGGCAGGACCAAGCTGATCTCCAGCCCGCCGGGCGGCTGGGGCCGGGCCTGGGCCGTTCAGGCGGGCCTGGACACCGCGACCGGCGAGGTCGTTTTCGTCCTGGACGCCGACATGGTCCCGCACCGGCACCACGTGGAGGCCCAGCTGCGCTGGCACCACCTGGCCCCGTACGTGGTGGTCCTGGGCTGGATCGACTTCACCGCCGCGACCGACCTCCCGACGCAGGAGCGGGTACGCCAGGCGCTGGAGTCGGGCGAGGAGGGCGAGCTCTTCCCGCTGTCACCGCACCGCCACGACTGGGCCGAGCAGATCATCCACGACCACGACGGCCTGCGTACCGCCCCCAGCTCCCTGGCCACCCGCATCCACGTGGGTGCCACGGCGTCGTACCCGGCCGAGCTCCTGCGCTCGATCGGCGGCCTGGACACGTCCCTGGTGCTGGCTGAGGACACCGAGCTGGGCTACCGGCTCACCCAGGCGGGCGTGGTGTTCGTCCCGGACCCGGAGTCCCGCGCCTGGCACGTCGGGCTGCCGACGGCGATGCGCGACTTCGCGGCGCTCAAGCGCTACAACGACCCTTTCGTCGCCGACCGGGTCCCCTACCGCCGCTATCTCCGCACGGATCCGGGCCGCCAGTGGCTGGTGCCGTACGTGGACGCGACGGTGCCGGCGGGCCCGTACGAGGACGTGCGGGCGACGGTGGACGGCCTCCTGGCCGGCACGATCCCGGACGTCAGGGTCACCGTCCCCGGCCCCTGGGAGTCCCTGACCGCCGGACGCCGCTCCCCGCTCGCCGACCCGCACCTCGACCTCCGCCTCATCCAGGCCAACTTCGCCGGCGACCCCCGCGTCCACCTGACCAGCCCCCTGGAGGGGACGGCCCCGTTCCGGCTCTCGGTGCCGCCCGGCTGGGTCCCGTCGGAGGACACGGTGGAACGCCTGGTGGACCACATGGAGCAGTACGACCTGGGCGCCCTCTGCCTGGCCCTGGACGAGACGGCGCACGGCGTCACGATGGCCAGGCTGGACCGCACGGCCGCCGAGTCGAGAGCCGCCCTGGTGGCCGCCCCGGACGACGACTGGGACGACCTGATCGACGCCCTCTTCGGCCTGGAGTGGCTCGACGGGGAGAGCTGGGGCTTCAAGCGCCGCCCCGCCGTCTACCCGCCGCGCAAGAGGCCCGTCCCGGAGCTCGACCGGCTCACCGCCGAGCACGAGAAGAAGATCGCCCTCTACCGCAAGCGCACCGCCGCCCTCCGCGCGGAGCTCGCGCAACTGCGGCGGGAGACGGGCAAGAGCGCCAGGGACGCGGCGCGCTGGCGCGAGAAGGCCGAGGCCTGGCGCAGGGAGGCGGTCCGCCTCGCCCGCGCCCAGAACCGCACGGTGCTCAAGCGAGCCGTCCGCAAGGTCCGCGCCCTCGCCTTCCCCGACGACTCCCCCGCGCGCGAAGGCTAGTCGTCGCCCTCCACGCGCATGACGCCGGCGACGGCGCGGACGACGTCCAGCTCGCGCAGCCCCTCCATGGTCGCCGACAGCGCGGCGTCCGTGGCGCGGTGGGTGACGATGACGAGCTGGGCGTCGTCGCCGTGCCCCTCCTGGCGCACCGTCTGGATCGACACGTCGTGCTTGGCGAACAGCTCCGCCACCCGCGCCAGCACGCCCGGCTTGTCGGCCACGTCGAGCGCCACGTGGCAGCGCGTGACCGTGTCGCCCATGGGATGGGCCACCAGGTCCGCGTACGTCGACTCCTCCGGCCCGCGCGTGCCCGCCAGGCGGTTGCGGGCGACGGCCACCAGGTCGCCGAGGACCGCGGAGGCCGTCGGCGCCCCGCCCGCCCCCTTGCCGTAGAACATCAGCTGCCCCGCCGACTCCGCCTCCACGAAGACCGCGTTGTACGCCTCCCGCACCCCGGCCAGCGGATGCGACCGCGGGATCATCGCGGGGTGCACCCGCACCCCGAACGAGCGGCCGTCGTCGGAGCGGGCGCAGATGGCCAGCAACTTGATGACGTAGCCCATGGCCTTGGCAGAGGCCACGTCGGTGGCGGTGATCTCGGTGATGCCCTCGCGGTGCACCTCGGCGGCCGTGACGCGGCTGTGGAAGGCGAGCCCGGCCAGGATGGCGGCCTTGGCGGCGGCGTCGAAGCCCTCGACGTCGGCCGTCGGGTCGGCCTCCGCGTAGCCGAGCGTCTGGGCCTCCTCCAGGGCGTCGGTGAAGGACGCGCCCGTCGAGTCCATCTTGTCGAGGATGTAGTTGGTGGTGCCGTTGACGATGCCGAGCACGCGCTTGACGTGGTCGCCCGCCAGCGACTCGCGCAGGGGGCGCAGCAGCGGGATGGCGCCGGCCACGCTGGCCTCGAAGTAGAGGTCGCCGTTGCCCTGCCTGGCGGCCTCGTGCAGGGTGCCGCCGTCTTCCGCCAGCAGCGCCTTGTTGGCGGTGACCACGGACTTGCCCTTGGACAGGGCCGCGACGATCAGGGTGCGGGCGGGCTCGATGCCGCCGATGACCTCGATGACGATGTCGACGTCGTCGCGCGTGACCAGCGCCTCGGCGTCGGTGGTGAGCAGCGAGGGGTCCACCTCGACGTCGCGCTTGCGGCCGAGCCGGCGTACGGCGACCCCGGCCAGCTCCAGCGGGGCGCCGATGCGCGCGGCCAGGTCGGCGGCCTGCTCGTGCATGAGCCTGATGACCTGCGAGCCGACGACGCCGCAGCCCAGCAGCGCCACTTTCAGCGGTTTCACAGCTGCCCCCTCAACAGGTCGTCCTCGGTCTCGCCCTGCACGATCACGCGCGACTTGCCGCCGGAGACGGCGACCACGGCGGGCTTGGGCAGGTAGTTGTAGTTGCTGGCCAGCGACCGGCAGTAGGCGCCGGTGGCCGCCACCGCGATCAGGTCGCCGGGGGCGAGGTCCGCGGGCAGGTGGAAGTCGCGCACGATGATGTCGCCGCTCTCGCAGTGCTTGCCGACCAGGCGGCTGAGCATGGGCTCGGCGGTGCTCTCGCGGCTGACCAGCGCCGCGGTGTATTCGGCGCCGTAGAGGGCGGTGCGCACGTTGTCGCTCATGCCGCCGTCGATGCTCACGTACGTGCGCAGGCCCTCGACGTCCTTGACGGTGCCGACCGAGTAGAGGGTGATGCCGCCGGGCCCGACGATGGTGCGCCCCGGCTCCACGGTCAGCCTCGGCACGGGCAGGCCCGCGTCCGTGCACACCTTGGTGACGATCTCGCGCAGCCCGTCGGCCAGCTCCTTGATGTCGGGCGCCTCGTCGCCCTCGACGTAGGCGATGCCGTAGCCGCCGCCCAGGTCGAGCTCGGGCAGCACGACACCGTGCTCCTCCTTGATCTGCACGAGCAGCGCGGTCAGGCGCCTGGCCGCCACCTCGAACCCGGCCGTGTCGACGATCTGGGAGCCGATGTGCGAGTGGAGCCCGACGAGCTCGAGCTGCGGCAGGGCGAGGATCCGGCGTACGGCCTCCGCGGCCGCCCCGGTGTTGAGCGACAGCCCGAACTTCTGGTCGTCGTGCGCCGTCGCGATGAACTCGTGCGTGTGCGCCTCGACCCCGGTGGTCACCCGGATCATCACCTTGGGCCGCTTGCCCAGCTGCTGGGCGAGGTGGCCGAGCCGGGCGATCTCCTCGTACGAGTCGACCACGACGTGGCCGACCCCGGCCTCCAGCGCCCTGGTCAGCTCGGAGACGGACTTGTTGTTGCCGTGCATCGTGATGCGCTCGGGCGGGAACCCAACGCTGAGCGCCACCGCCAGCTCGCCACCGCTGGCCACGTCGAGCCCGAGGCCCTCGTCGTCGAGCCAGCGGACGATCTCCTTGCACAGGAACGCCTTGCCCGCGTAGTGGACCTCGGAGCCGGCGAAGGCCGTGGCGTAGTCGCGCATGCGCGAGCGCACGTCGTCCTCGTCGAGGACGTAGAGCGGCGTGCCGTGCTCGCGAGCCAGCTCGCGCACGTCGACGCCGCCGACAGTGAGCGTGCCATCGGTCCGGGTCGACGTTCGCGGCCAGATCGCTGGGTTGATCCGGTTGAGGTCGGCGGGCGCCAGCGGAGGGCGCTCGTGGGGCAGCATCTCGGCGTGCCGGTCCCCGGCGGGATGGACGAATCGACTCACCTGATCGAGGCTATCGGAACCGCAACTAAGCCATGACCCTCTGCCCACGTATCGAGACGCGATCAAGCTCCAGAAGGGATATTTTTACGATTTTTCGCCGTTTGGCCGAATATTTTACGACCCGTTAGAGCCGTTCCGGCCCAGGAAGCACACTCGTCACAGCCTCGGCCAGCCGCACCCGCGCCGTGTGCACCGGCCCCGGCGCCTCGTCGCCGACCGGGACGGCGGGCGCGTGCTCGTGCGCGTCGTGATAGGCCAGAGCCAGCCGCATGAGATACGTATCCCACCCCGGCTCCCTGCTCACCTTCCGGCCGGGCAGCTCGGCCAGCACCCGCAGCACCCGCCGGTCGTACGGGCCGTCGAGCAGCTCCCCCCTGAACCCCTCCGACGGCACCCCCAGCTCCCGCGCCCACCTGAGCACCGCGCGGGCCCTGGCGTGCCCGTACCGCACCACGAACCCGGGGTTGTCCCAGGTCCGCGGGAAGTCCGGCCACGGGGGCTCCGGGATGTCGAGCGGCTCGACGCCCGCCACCAGCCCCCCCGGCTCGCCGACCACGATCCGCAGGAACCCGTCCCGCCGGACCTCCACCAGGGACACCCCGTCCAGCTCCCGCACCCGCCCGGCGAGCGACTCGGCGGGGACCTTCCGGCGCAGCGCCGCGGCGGAGACGTAGGCGGCCTCCACCTCCCACGTCCCCTCGGGCACCGGCGGCTCCCCCAGCACCTCGGCCAGCACCTTGGCCAGTTCTGGGGGCTTCATGGCCGAACCCTAGCCCGGGGGCTCAGATGAGCGCGTGCGGCTCGGCGGAGCCGTACTCGACCAGGTGGGCAGCCCCGAGCAGCCAGCGGTCCTCGTCGCGTACCCGCACGTAGCCGAACCGGTCGGCCGAGAACACCTTGATCCCGTCCGTCCGGCACTGCCGCATGAGCACCTCGTCCCACCCGTCCGTGAGGTCCGCGAAACCGATCTCACGCAGGGTGTTGCGGCGGGCCAGGAGGGTCGCCCCGGCGATCTCGGGGAGGTAGGCGTACTCGGCCTCGGGCTGCTTGAGCAGCGTGGCCTGCGGCTTGCGGAGGTGGGCGTAGAAGGCCGCCTTGCCGACGATGTCGGCAGTGCTGAAGAGGAACGCCCGCCGCAGGTCCGACAGGTAGTGCGGGCCGTAGACGTCGCGCGGGTCCATGACCGCCACCAGGTCGGCCTCGCACAGGTCGATGCCGGCGTCGAGCATCGCGCCCTCGGTCATCGCCGGGTGCGGGCGGCGGTAGACGACCTCCACGTCCGGCAGCACGTCGCGGGCCCGCAGCTCCGACTCCGGCGGCCCGATGACGATGAGCTGGTCGATCCCCGACTGCTTGGCGACCTGCGCCAGCGCGTGCTCCATCAGGTACGGGTCCATGATCGGCAGCAGCACCGAGGTGTTGAGCGTGGCGCGGGCGCTGGGCAGGCCGATCGCGTCGAGGAGCTCGTCGACCCGCTCGGTCATCGTGCCCATCTGGTACGCCCGCCGCAGCGCCACGTGCGCCCGCCGCGTGTCGGCCTCGATGCCGATGGGCGTGCCGCAGGCGGCGAGCTCGGCCAGCCGCCACTGGGGTGTGCCCGGCGGGCAGTCCACCGCGGCCGGCCAGCGGTAGGAGGTCAGCACGTCGGGGTACGTCAGGTGCCCGGGCAGGAGCTGGTCCAGCGTGAGGAGCCGGTCGATGCGCCCGCCGGAGAGCGGCAGCGGGTTGTGCACCCGCGGCTGCACCCCGAACTGCAACCGGGGCCAGGCCACCGTGAGATCGGTCGTGAACCGGTGCTCGAACAGCTCGGCCGCCGCCGCGTACGCGGCCACGTCGCCCCGTGTGTGCCAGAAGACCGTGCGGATGCCGCGCTCGGCGCACCAGGCCAGCAGCGCCTTGAGCCCTTCGCCCGGCTCGCCGGTGATCTCCTCGGCCCACGGCCCCTGCTCGACGGACTCGACCACCAGCAGGTGTGGCACCTCCAGCGGGAGCACCCTGGCGAAGTCGCGCGGCGTGAATCCGGTCGTCTGCCGCCACTCGTACCGCAGCAGCGCCTCGGCGTGCGGGTCGGCGATGACCGCGGCCGTCAGGTGCGGCCTGGTGTTGGGTCCCGTCGGCACCCGGAAGGGCTTGAGCTTGAAGGAGGCGCCCCCGAGCGTCCTGGTCGTAGTGGTGGCCTGGAACGCCGCCCCGGGGCGCTCGTCCTTGGCCTTGGCGGCCGTGGGGGGCTTGCGCTTGGGCGCGATGGGCCGCTTGACGGGCTTGGCCGCGCCCCTGAGCCCCTTGGCCAGCCGGACCGGGTTGCTCTTGCCGCTCTTGATCGCGTCGCCGAGGCGGTTCCAGCGGGCGACCTTGATCGAGGACAGCTTCCAGTTGGCCACCTCGGCCTGGAAGCGCTGCTCGGCCAGCTCCCTGCGCAGCTTGTCGGCGGCCGCCTGCTCGACCTCCAGCCGATCCTCGGCCTCGCTCAGCCGCTCGGCCAGCGACCTGGCCTCCGCGGCGCTCTGCTCGGCGGCGGCCAGCTTGGCCTCGGCGGCGTCCAGCAGCCTGGCCAGCTCGGCGGCGCGCTCGGCCTGCGCGACAGCATCCCGCAACGCCCGGCGAGTGCTTTCAAGCTCAGTAGACAAATGGACCTCCGCTCCCTCAGCCCGGCAAAGGATACTCTTTTTGCCTGAAGCGTCTCGAAGGGATGAGATCCGGTGCAGTTCAACGTGCGGCCCTACGTCTGCGGCGCTCTCGGCCGGATCGACACCGCCATACTCGGCAAACTGACCGCGGCGGGCCCGAGACTCCTGCCCGCGCTCCAGTCGGCCGACGCGGCGCTGTTCAGCTCGGCGCCGCTGCCGCCCTACCACCGCCTGGGGCACGCGTACGCGTTCTCCTGGGGCGAGCGCAAGCCCTCCGGGGACGACGACTGGATGACGGTCGCGGAGACGTTCGAGACCCCCGGGCTGATCGGCGACAGCGACACTGTCACGCTCCACACGGGCGCCCTGGGGCTCGTGGACGTCTACTACGTCCGCCTCGGCGACGCGGTCTACTTCTCGTCGCAGATCCAGCCGCTGCTCAGCCTGGTGCCGGTCCAGATCGACTGGTCGGCGTGGGCGTCGATCCTGCAGGTGACGTTCCCGCTGGGCGAGGCGACGCCGTACGCGGGCGTCAAGCGGCTGCCCGGCTCCAGCGCCCTGGTGTGGCGGCACGGCAGGCTCACGACCGAGCGCAGGCTGCCGCGCTGGCTGCGTTCCGAGCCGTACGAGCGGTGGATCAGCCCGCGCGAGATCGTCGAACTGCTCGACGAGGTCTACCAGGACTACGACGGCCGCAAGCTGCTCGTGCCGGTCAGCGGCGGCTACGACTCGCGGCTGCTGGCCGGCGTGGCCAAGGCCCGCGGGATGGACGTCGAGTCCTGGACGACCAGCCCGGACGACGGCACCGACACCGACATCGCGTTCGCCCGGTCGATCACCAGGGAGCTGGGCATCCCCCACCGGGTGATCACCCAGGACGCCGCCGACTACCCGGACGACGTCGTTGAGGTGGCCCGCCGGCTCGAATACCTGACGCCGCACCACGCCTGGTACGCGCCCTTCGCCAAGGAGGTGCACAAGGCGGGCCGGATCCTGGTCGACGGCCTGGCCGGCGGGCCGCTGCTGAAGAACTTCATGGTCAGCGGGGCCGCGCTGGAGGCCACGACGCAGGCCGAGCGCTCGGCGGCCGTGCTCGGCTCGCTGTCGCTGGGGGCGCCCTCGCAGCCGTTCCTGTCCAAGGCCGCCGCCCAGTGGATGGAGGAGACCGTGCGCGAGCAGTTCCTGGCCGCCACCTCCATGCTCCACGGGCACCGCGCCGAACTGCCGCTGTCGGTGCTGCACACCAGGACCGTGCGCGGCATCGCGCGCTCCGCGGTGAACCTGGTGGGGCCCGAGGCGTCGTTCGCGGCGCCGTTCATCGACCCGCGCTTCTTCGACGCCGCGTTGTCGGTCGGCGTGGCCCGCAAGGACAAGGGCCGTTTCTACCGCGAAGTGCTCCACGCGGCCAATCCACGGGTGGCCGCACTCCCCTCGACGAATGTGGTCAAGCAGCCGCTCCAAAGGGTGCCGCTGCGTTCGACGGCCGCCCCCGCCCGAAATTATTCGCACCGCATGCTGGAGACTGTGGTGAGGACAGTGCCGGGGCTGCTGTCGGACGAGCTGCACGAGGTGGTCTCAGGCGGTCCCGACGCTTTGACCAGGTTCAACGGCTGGAACGATCGTTTCTGGGTGCGGGGGTTGGTGCTCTTCGGGCTGTGGCTGAGCGACTTCGAGAACGACCTCTCGGACCTCGCGCCACCTTTTTAGTGAACTCTCGGTAACAGGGCGATTACGTACGGATCTCACGGGTATTAACCCTTGCACAGCAGAAGCGGGTTCCGGAAAGCCAACGGGCTGGTAGTGTTCGGCCCGTAAGCGCCGCACAAACGGGCACCAGATCACAAATCCGGTCTCGTTCTAGGGCAGTGGAGTTCGCAGGGATGACGACTCCACGCGGCGCGGTCACCAGATAGTAACGCCGGGGCAACCGGTGACTTCGTCCTGCCCACATCTCTTCCTGTGAGCGACATTATGATCAACGCATCCCCATTGCCGGAGCCGATCTCCGAGGCGTTCGTCTCGGAGGATCCTGCCTGGTACAAGCGGGCGGTGTTCTACGAGATTCTCGTCCGGGGGTTCAAGGACTCCAACGGCGACGGCACCGGCGACCTTCGCGGTCTCATCGAGAAGCTGGGCTACCTCGAGTGGCTCGGCGTGGACTGCCTGTGGTTGCTGCCGCTGTACGAGTCGCCCCTGCGCGACGGCGGGTATGACATCTCGGACTACATGAAGATCCTCCCGGACTTCGGGGACCTGGGTGACTTCGTGCAGCTGATCGAGAAGGCTCACGAACGTGGCCTGCGGATCATCACCGACCTCGTGATGAACCACACCAGCGATCGCCACCCCTGGTTCCAGGCGTCCCGGCACGACCCCGAGGGTCCGTACGGCGACTTCTACGTGTGGTCGGACCACCCTGGAGGCTATCCCGACGCCCCGATCATCTTCATCGGCGCCGAGGAGTCCAACTGGACCTACGACCCGGTGCGCAAGCAGTACTACTGGCACCGTTTCTTCCACCACCAGCCGGACCTGAACTATGACAACCCGGCGGTGCAGGAGGCCATGCTGGAGGTGCTGCGGTTCTGGCTGGACCTGGGCATCGACGGTTTCCGGCTGGACGCGGTGCCGTACCTGTTCGAGCGTGAGGGCACCGCGTGCTCCGGGCTGCCGGAGACGCACGCGTACCTGAAGAAGGTCCGGGCCGAGGTGGACCGCCTCTACCCCGACCGGGTGCTGCTGGCCGAGGCCAACGGCTGGCCCGAGGACGTGGTCGAATACTTCGGCGACCCCACCACCGGGGGTGACGAGTGCCACATGGCCTTCCACTTCCCGCTCATGCCGCGCATCTACATGGCGGTCAAGAAGGAGACCCGCGAGCCGATCTCCGAGATCATGTCGCGCACGCCCAAGCTGCCCGACAAGGCGCAGTGGGGCATCTTCCTTCGCAACCACGACGAGCTCACGCTCGAGACGGTGAGCGAGGAAGAGCGCGACTACATGCACAAGGAGTACGCCAAGGACCCGCGTATGCGGGCCTACCTGGGCATCCGCCGGCGTCTGGCCCCGCTGCTCGACAACGACAGGGACCGGATCGAGCTGTTCACGGCCCTGCTGCTGAGCCTGCCGGGTTCGCCGGTCATGTACTACGGCGACGAGATCGGCATGGGCGACAACATCTGGCTGGAGGACCGCGACTCGGTCCGCACGCCGATGCAGTGGAGCCCCGACCGCAACGCCGGGTTCTCCTCCGCCGACCCCGGACGGCTCTACCTGCCCGCGGTCATGGACCCGATCTACGGCTACCAGGCGGTCAACGTGGAGGCCCAGCAGCGCCATGAGGGCTCGCTGCTCCACTTCACCCGCAAGATGCTGGAGATCCGGCGCAACCACCCGGTGTTCGGCGTGGGTGCGTACACGGAAATGTGGTCCTCGAACCCCTCCGTGCTCACCTTCGTCCGCGAGGACCGCGACGACATCATGCTCTGCGTGAACAACCTGTCGAAGTTCCCGCAGCCGGTCGAGCTGGACCTGCGCAGGTTCGAGGGGATGGTCCCGGTCGAGGCGCGGGGCGGGGTGGAGTTCCCGCCGGTCGGCGAGCTGCCGTACCTGCTGACGCTGCCGGGGCACGGCTTCTACTGGTTCGCGCTGAAGAAGAAGGAGAAGGCCGCTCTCAGCGCGACGTGACCGGCACCTGGGCACGGGCCGCGCGGCGGGCGGGAATGAGCGCCACCGCGAGGGCCGTGCCCACGGCTCCCACGACGGCGACGGCCAGCGTCAGGGCGGAGGGCGCGCGCCCGATGCCCGCGCCGACGCCGCTCGTGTGACCCTGCAGGTCGATCAGCCCGGTCACCACGGACATGCCCGCCGCGGCGCCCACGCCGACGCCGAGCACGACCAGCAGCCCGGTGCCCGTCACCAGCGTGGCCATGACCTGGCGCGGCGTCAGCCCCATGGCCTTGAGCACGGCCAGGTCGAACGCGTGGTCGCGCAGCCCTAGCGCGCTGGCGGTGAGCAGGTTGGCCAGGCCGATCAGCATCAGCACGGCGATCAGCGCCACGATCACCACCCGGATGATCGACAGCCGGTCCGCCGGGTTGACCGCGGCCTGCACGTCGAGGCTCTCGGCCGACTCCGACAGCAGCCGCCCGCGCACCTCGGCGGGGTCCGCCCCCTTCGTGAGGGCGAGCGCGTAGTACTCCGGCGGCACCGAGTCCTTGGCCGCCAGGCTGTCGAGCCCCACGGAGATCACCTCGCCGTCGAGGTCGGGCTCGACGGTCCTGCCGACGATCCTGACGATCAGCGGCGTGCCGCCCACGGTCAGCCGCACCCGGTCGCCGATCTTGATGCCGAGCAGGTCGAGCAGGCCCTGCCCGGCCACCGCCTCCCCCTGACGGCCGTACATGCGCCCCTCGACCACCGGGAACGGGTACGGCTCCGTCGAGCTGCCGATGGCCCGCACGCGGACCGAGCGGGCCATGCCGGGCGCCAGGGCGTCCACGTCGGTGCCCGGATAGACCGTCTCCACGCCCTCGTCCAGCTTGGCGACGCGCTCGGCCTCGGCCGGCTCCGCCTTGCCCGGCCTGACGTACAGGCTCGCGTGCTGGCCGACCTGCTCGGGGTGGTCGGCGAAGTTGTCGAGCGTCGCCCAGACGCCGAGCCCGATCGTGACCATCATCATCGGCACTGCCAGCCCGAACGCCGTCAGGAACGCCGGCACGCGCCTGGTGAAGGCGTCCCTGGTGCCGAGGACGAGGGCAGGCGGGAGGCGTACGAGCAGGGCCAGCCGGGCCAGCCTGGACAGGCGGCCGCGCGGCGGCAGGGCGGGCGCGTCGGGGATCGGCGGCGTGCGGCCGCCGCGCCACGCGGGCAG
>NZ_JBSFTC010000175.1:0-23232 GCF_053590415.1 Nonomuraea sp. NPDC003201 | reverse complement strand
AACCGGCAGATCGGAGCAAAGACACTCACCGTCGAGGTCAGGGTTTGATTGAGTCAGACCCCACCAGGAACGCCTGCCCTTCTAGTCTCACTGGGGTTGTTGATGACGAGGATCTCCGCGGTCGACGTGATCGGTTGGAGCGTGTGGGGCACCAACCGGGGCGCGTAAATGCAGGCGCCGTGCACGTCGCGCTTGTCGCCCGCCCGGCCACGCCGCTGGACACCCGGGCGGCACGGTCCGCGGGCCCGCCCGTCGTCTGCCTGTCTGGTACTGCAGGAAACTCTCGCTTAGGGCAGGGACGCCCCCTGCACGGCCTGGATGTCCAGCTCCACCTTCAGCGTCGACCCGATCAGGTTGACCCCGGCCCGCACGACCTGGTTGTACGTCATCGCGAAGTCCTCGCGGCGCAGCTCCGTCCCGGCCCGGAACGCCGCCCGCAGGCCGCCCCACGGGTCGGGGCCGGTCCCGAGGTAGGCCAGGTCGAGGTCGACGGGCCGCTGCACCCCCGCGAGCGTCAGCGTCCCGTGCACGATCCACCGGTCGGGGCCCGCGGGCGTGAGCCCGGTGCTGCGGTAGGAGATCATCCGGTACGCGGCGGCGTTCAGGAAGTCGGCCGAGCGGAGATGGTCGTCCCGGGTGCCGTTCCCCGTCTCGATCGAGGCCGCCACGATGTCGGCGGCCACCGACGAGGTCTCCGGGTCCGTGCCGACCTCGATCCGCCCGGCGAACTGGGTGAACCGTCCCCGTACGGTGCTGAGCCCCAGATGCTGGGCGGTCGCCGCGATCGTGCAGTGGGCCGGGTCGAGTGTCCAGATCCCGGGCGGGGGAAGGTCGACGCCGCCCTGCCGGGCCAGCACCACCGTGCCCAGCTCGGCGGCGCCGGACCCGGTCGCGATGGCCGTCATCGCGGCCGGTGTGTATCCGGCCGCGGTGGCGACGGCCGTGTAGACGCCGGGCGCCAGCGGGCCGGTCGACACGACGCCCTCGGCGTCGGCCTCGGCCCGCGCGACCTGCTGCCCGGTCAGGTCGGTCACCGTGACGATCGCGTGCTGCACGGCCCACCCGTCCTTGGTGCGGATCAGGGCGTGCAGGCCCCGGCGGCCGGCCGGGGCGCCCCGCTCGCCGTGTCGGCCTGCCGGAGCGCTCTGAGGGCTCCCCGGGGCGCTCCGCTCGGTCTGCCGGCTTGCCGTGGCGTTCCGCCCGGCCTGCTCTTGGCTGGTGTACATGGTGCTCCTGCTCTCCCTGCTCGTCCCTTCGGGCGGTCGTCGCGGTGTCGGGTGTCAGTCGGCGTGGACCAGCCACAGGTCGCGGTCGTCGTCGTCGCGGCCGTTGATGCTCACGGTGTCGGCCACGGGCGGGTATCCGGTGGCGATGAGCGTGTACTGGCCGCCGGTCAGGTCGGCGAAGGCGTACGCGCCGTCCTCGCCGGTCGTCGTGGTGCCGACCACGTTCCCGGCCGCGTCCAGCAGCGTCACCCGCGCGTCGTTCAGCGGGCCGCCGTCGCCCACCCGTACGGTGCCGCGGATCCGGGCGCCGGGCCGCAGCTCGACGTCCTGCCTGGTGTGGCCGGCGCCGGCGACCTCGACCGGGACGGCGGCCGGGCGGAAGGAGTCCGCGCTGACCGCGAGCGTGTAGCCGCCCGAGGTCACGCCGGACAGGCTGTAGGAGCCCTCCCCGTCGGTCGCGCCCGTGGTGACGACCTCGCCGCGGACGTCGGTCAGCACGACGACCGCCCCGGACACCGGCTTGCCCTCCAGGTCGCGCACCACCCCGGTCAGCTTGTTCGAGCCGGTGAGGATCAGGTTGAAGTCGACCGGCCGGTCGCCCACGACGAGGGTGGCCACCTGCGGGTCGCGTTCGGCGGCCGACGCGATCAGGACGTAGGTGCCCATGCCGGGCGTCCAGATGGCGTACCCGCCGTCGGCCAGGGTCACGGCCCGGGAGAGCTGGTGGCCACGCGAGTCGATCAGCGTCAGCGTGGCGTGGCCGACCGCGTGGCCGTCGTCGCCACTGACGATGCCGCGGATCTCGACGCCGCCGTCCGGCGCGTCCGTCCAGGCGGTGCCCACCGCCGCGTACGCGGGCTCGGCCACCTGCGCGGGCCCCTGCGCGGAAGGCGCCGGAGCTGCGGCGTGCGCCGTGGCGGGGGCGGCGGCGCTCCGGCGCGGGAGGAAGGCGGCCAGGACGAAGGCGAGGAGGGCGGCTCCGGCGCCGATGCCCATGACGACGCGGAAGCCGTCCTCGGAAGGGAGGGCGACGGGACCGAACGTGGTGGTCATCTGCGACAGGACGACGCCCGCCACGGCGCTGGAGACGGAGGTGCCGACGGCGCGCATGAGGGTGTTGAGACTGTTGGCGGCGGCCGTCTCGGACACCGGCACGGCCCCCATGACGAGGGCGGGCATGGAGGCGTACGCGAATCCGATGCCGGCCCCGATGATGCAGGAGACCAGGACGAGGTGCCAGAGCTCGGACATCAGCCCGATGTTGAGCGCGTAACCGGCGGCGACGATGACGGCGCCGATCATCAGGGTGACCTTGGGCCCCTTGGCCGCGGACAGGCGGGCCGAGAGCGGCGCCAGCACCATCATCACCAGGCCGGACGGCGCCATCACCAGGCCCACCGCCAGCATCGACTGGCCCAGTCCGTAGCCGGTGGCCTCCGGCAGCTGCAGCAGCTGCGGCAGCACCAGGGACATGGCGAACATCGAGAAGCCCATCATGGTGGAGGCGAGGTTGGTGAACAGCACCTGACGCCGCGCGGTGGTGCGCAGGTCCACCATGGGCTCGCGGATGCTCAGCTCCCACCAGCCCCACAGCAGCAGCAC
The DNA here is from genome assembly GCF_053590415.1 of Nonomuraea sp. NPDC003201. Taxonomy (NCBI): domain Bacteria; kingdom Bacillati; phylum Actinomycetota; class Actinomycetes; order Streptosporangiales; family Streptosporangiaceae; genus Nonomuraea; species Nonomuraea sp. NPDC003201. Next base: position 20,404 of record NZ_JBSFTC010000175.1, on the reverse strand, counting down.
CACGACCGCCGCGGCGAACAGGCCGATCGTGAGCGGATCACCCCAGCCCCAGCTGGCACCCTTGGAGATCGCCAGGAGCAGGCACACCAGCGCGGCCGACAGCCCGACGGCGCCAACCAGGTCGAAGCGCCCGCCGCTGCGCACCGCGGACTCGGGCACGAGGGCCAGCACCAGGACCAGGGCCACGACGCCGAGCCCGGCCGCGGTCCAGAACAGCGCGTGCCAGTCGGCGTTCTCGGCGATGAGGGCGGCGGCGGGCAGGCCCAGTGCGCCGCCCACGCCGAGCGAGGCGCTCATGAGCGCGGTCGCGGAGCCGAGCCGTTCGGCGGGCAACTCGTCGCGCATGATGCTGATGCCGAGCGGGATCACGCCGGAGGCCAGGCCCTGCAGGGCCCGCCCGACGATCATGGGCGTCAGGGAGTCGCTGAGTGCGCACACGACCGACCCGGCGACCAGCAGGATCAGACTGAACAGGAGCATGCGCCGCTTGCCGAACATGTCACCCAGCCGTCCCACCACCGGTGTGGCGACCGCGCTGGCGAGCAGGGTGGCGGTGATCGCCCAGGTGGTGTCGGACGCCGGGGCTCCCAGGAGCTTGGGCAGCTCGGGAACCAGCGGGATCACCAGGGTCTGCATCAACGACACCACGATCCCGGCGAAGGCGAGCACCACCACGAAGGTGCTCGACCGCGGGGGGTCGGCCGCGTGGGCGCGGCGGGCGGGGATGTTGGCCATGCGAGGTCTCCGTTGCGGGGTTGAGGGAAGCAAACGACGAGGTATTAGTAAATCAGTCGCTTGACTTAAGGCTAACAGCGTCGATTTACTGAACACAACCGACGGTCAGGCCCCCGAAGGAGGTCCTCGTGAGCAGGCGTGACGTTCCGGTACGGTGGTGCCGATGACCGGCAAGACCGTACGCGCCGAGCGCGCCGGAATGACCCGCGAGCGGATTCTCGCGGCGGCGGAGCAGCTGTTCGCCGAGCACGGCGTGCTCGCCGTCTCCAACCGCCAGGTCAGCGAGGCCGCCGGGCAGGGCAACAACGCGGCCGTCGGCTACCACTTCGGCACCAAGACCCACCTCGTACGCGCGATCGCCCGCAAACACGCCGAACCGGTCGAGCGGATCCGCGAGCGGATGGTGGCCGAGCTCGGCGACTCCGCCGACGTGCGCGACTGGGTCGCCTGCATGGTGCGCCCGGTCACCGAGCACCTGGCGGACCTCGGCTCCCCCACCTGGTACGCCCGCTTCGTCGCCCAGGTGATGACCGACCCCGCGCTCCGCGCGATCATGGGTGACGAGACCCGCTCCTCCCCCTCGCTGCGGCAGACCGTCGAGGGGTTCAACCGGTGCCTGCCCGAGCTGCCCGCCGAGGTGCGGGCCGAGCGCGGCGACATGGCCCGCCAGCTGATCGTGCTCACGTGCGCCGACCGCGAGCGCGCGCTCGCCGAAGGCGCCCCCACACCCCGCGCCACCTGGCACGACGCCGCGACCGGGCTGATCGACGCGCTCGTCGGGATGTGGCTCGCGCCCGTCACGCGCGAGCCGTGACTCGCCGGAACGGCGCCCGCCGGTAGACCTCGCCGACGGACAGGTGATCAGGCGCGTCGTCCACCGGCGACAGGCCGGTCCCTGAGGGGCAGCGTCTCGATTTGGGCGGAAGTTCCGGTTCGGTTCATGGTCCGGTCGGCTTCGCTCATGAGGATCAAGGCAGCAAGATTCCTTGATGAGGAGAAGTAGATGCGCCCCCTGACCTCGCTGGCGTCCGCAGCGCTGACGATCGGCCTGTTCGGTGCCCTGGTCCCACCGGCGACCGCGCAAGACCTGCCCGCCGTCGAACCGCGGATCGAGACCCCGCCACTGTTCGACGACGAGGCCGGCGGCAACGCCAACGGCGACGACCCGGCGATCTGGGTCCACCCCGCCTCTCCGGCGGAGAGCCTGATCGCGACCACCGCCAAGGAGGGCGGTCTTTACCTGTACGACCTGGACGGCAGGCAGCTCCAGCACCTGCCCGCACCGGCCGCGCCGGGTCAGGACGACGAGCCGGGCCGGCTGAACAACGTGGACGTCGTCTACGGGCACGCGTCCAAGGCGGGCCGGTCGGATGTCTTCGTCGCCTCCGACCGTGGTTCCGACAAGCTGCGCGTCTACCGGATCATTCCGGCGAGGGCGGGCCAGAACCGGCAGCCGCTCACCGACGTCACCGACCCCGCCGCGCCGTTCATCTTCAACGCGACGCAGGCGGAGGTGAACGACGCCGAGACCGTGTACGGCCTCGCGACGTGGAAGCGGGGCTCGGGCACCTACGTCCTGGTCAGCCGCCGGCACACCACGCGGCTCGCACTGCTGAAGCTCACCGACGCCCCCGGCGGCAAGATCGGCTACACGACGCTCCGGACCATCGATCTCCCGTCGAGTTTCACCCTTCCGAACGGCCAGAGCTGGAGCCCGTGCGACGAGCCCGGCGTGGGCCCGCAGATCGAAGGCATGGTCGTCGATGCCCAGACCGGCACGCTCTACGCGGCCCAGGAGGACGTCGGCATCTGGCGCATCTCCGGCGATCTCACCGGCTCACCGGAGCTGGTCGACCGGGTCCGCGAGTACGGCGTACCGGCCACCTACGACCCCGCCACCGAGGAGTGCTCCCCCGGAACCGACCCCGGATACGGCGGCGACCACCTGACGGCGGACGCCGAGGGCCTGACCATCTATTACGGCAAGGACGGCAAGGGCTACCTGATCGCCTCCAGCCAGGGCAGCGACACCTTCGCCGTTTATGACCGCAGTGGCGAGAACGCCTACCTCGGCTCCTTCCGCGTCGGCGAAAGCGGCGGCATCGACGGCGTGCAGGGCAGCGACGGGACGATGGTGATCAACGTGCCGCTCGGCCGCCGCTTCCCCAAGGGCCTGTTCGTCACCCACGACGGCGCCAACACCCCCGAGGCGACGGATCCTGAGGGCGAGGTGCGCGAGAACACCAACTTCAAGTATGTGAAGTGGGACGACATCGCTCGCCGCCTCGGGCTGGACGTCGACGTCACCGGCTGGAACCCGCGCGGCTGACGTGAATGGGTCGCCGGATCACTCCGGCGACCCATTCCGCCTTTCCGGGTCAGGTCCGGAACGGGCCGGTCACGCAGTAGGTGATGCCGCCGGACGACGACCCCGAGGTGCCGCGCTGGGAGGAGAAGTAGAGCCGGTTGCCCGCGGGGTTGAAGGCCGGGCCGGTGATCTCCGACGAGCTCTGGCCGCTGATCCGCAGGAACGCGGAGATCTTGTCGTCGGGAGTGATCAGGCAGATCTCCATGTTGCCGCCGTCCTCGGCCACGTACAGGTCGCCGTAGGTGGAGCCGGTGACGTTGTCGACACCGGTGAGCGGCGGGGTGCCGGGGCTGACGAGGCTGTCGTCATAGGCGAGTTCGTAGGTGTTGCTGGTCAGGTTGACCTGCCACACCCGGTTGTCGCCCTTCGTGGTGAACCAGACCGTGTCGTCGGCGTAGTGGCAGCCCTCGCCGCCGTTGAACGACTTGGAGCCGGACACCTGGCTGCGCGTCGCCGTCGGCGAGCCGTCCGGGTCCGGGACGTTCGCCCAGGTGAACGAGCCCGACGTGGCCGATCCCGCCACCAGCACCTGGAGGGTGCCGGAGGACAGGTCGCCCCACGCCGTGGGGACGAACCGGTAGAAACGCCCGTTGGTCTCGTCCTCGGTGAGGTAGATCACCTGCCGTACGGGGTCGGCCGCGGCGGCCTCGTGCTTGAAGCGGCCCATCGCGGGCCGCTGCACGGCGGTGCCGCCGAACGGGTAGGTCTCGTAGACGAAGCCCAGGCTGACCTCCTCGCACGACAGCCACGTGTTCCAGGGCGTCTTCCCGCCCGCGCAGTTCTGCCGGGTGCCGGACAGGATCCGGTTCGCCGAGGTGACGGCTCCGCCGGAGTCGAAGCGGATGGCCGAGGCGCCACCGCCGGGGTTGATCTCGGAGTTGGAGACGTAGATCCAGCCGCTGCCGTCGGCGAAGCAGGCGCCTCCGTCAGGGGCGTTGTGCCAGGTGTAGGACGTGCCCGGGACGGACTGGCCGGAGCGGGCGATCACCTGGCTGGTGAAGCCGGCCGGCAACTGGATGCCGTTGGCGTCGGCGGCCTGCAGCGGGCCGTAGGGACCGGGGGCGTTCTGCGCCGGTGCGGCCAGGGCGGCGCCCTGCCACAGACTGCCGGAGAAGGCGACGGTGCTCGCGCCGAGCACGGTCGCGCGCAGGAAATTACGGCGTTCCATCGACGAACCTCCTTGAGGGGGTGCGGCCACGCCGACAGTATGTCGATCAAACCGACATTGGCCCGTCAGAGAAGTTAACGGGAATAGTGCGCTGGATCACATTCCCGTGCCCGACGTGGCGTCGCACCCGCCGATGGTCTGAACTGGGGTGGGTACAGCCGTTACGACAGAGAAAGGCCGATGACCGCGGGCCGGGTCGACATCATCGAGCAGGGCCCGCGCAGGCCACGCCGGGCAGGGACCGCGGTACCGGCCGCTCTCGCGGCGGTGTCGCTCATCGGGTCGCTCATCGGGTCGCTCATCGGGTCGCTCATCGGGATTCTCACGAGCCGGGACACGAGCCGCCCCACACCACCAAAGCCGGAGCCGGTGCGCGAGGCGGTCACGGTGAATCCCAACGCCGTCTACCCGGAGGCGAGCGGGACGGGCGGGACCAGGACGTTGCGGGTCACGTTCCCCGACGGGTCGCGGGCGGAGGTGACCTACCCGGCCGGTCTCAACCTGGCGTCGCTGGGGGCCCGGCCGTACACCAGCGGCACCCTCACCGGCGCCGGGAAGGGCGAGGCGTTCCGCTCCCTGACCGCCCCGCTGTACGGCGAGGCCGAGACCGCCGCCGGCCGGCCGATGATCCGCCGCCTCACCGGCGACGTCACGCTCTGGCCCGGTCCGCTCGGGTGTACACCGCCGGCCCCGTCCTGCTCTTCGCGTTCGGCGACTGGCGGATCGCGTTGCAGGACGAGCGGGCCGGGATGACCTTCGAACAGCGGCGGGCCTGGGCGCGGAACCTGCGCGGCACGCTCACCCCCGACGGCTTCCTCACCCTGTCGGCCGGCGGGCCGCTGCGCCTGTCGCGCGGGCTTCTATCTGGCAGCCTCGGGCGACGAGAGCTTCGTGCGGAGCGCGCTCCGGGACGTCCGCGTCCGGGCGGCCGTGGACGCGCAGGGCCGCCGGATGCCCACCCACCAGGCCCGGGTCGACTTCACGCGCATCGGCCCGGCCGCCTTCCTGGGCGGCTTCAACCCGGGCAAACCAGGCAGCGTCCACAAGCCCTACCTGGACACCGAGGCGGGGGTGAACCGGGTCTTCATCCGGGCCTCCCGCACGCCCGGCACCATCGCTCTGCGCGCCACCGCCACCGGCCTGACCGCCGCCACCGCGAGCGTCACGTCCGTCCCGTTCGCCGTGACCGCCGGCCTGACCACCCAGCTGCCCGCCACGTACTGACCGGCACCGCGACCGAGTCAGGCGCCGGTGAGATAGTTCTTGATCCCGTTCGCCAGCGAGCCGGCGATGCGCTTGCGGAAGGCGACGTCGGTCATCTTGGCGGCGTCGCCCGCGTTGCGCATGTTGCCGCACTGGATGAACACGACCGGCCGCGTCGACAGGTTGAGCCCGCCCAGGTCGGTGCGCGACCGCAGGCCGTCCTCGCCTCGGTAGTTCGCGTACGGCATGCCGGTGCCGTCCCGGTACGCGTCGCGGATCGCCAGCCCGAGCTTGCGGGACGGCTCGATGACCTCGTCGTTGCGCCCGGCGATCAGTCCAGGGGTGATCACGTGGAACCCACGCCCGCTCGGCTTGCCGCTGTCGCCGTGGATGGACACCACCGCGTCCGCCCTGGCGTCGTTCCCGATGGCCGCCCGCTCGGTGACGCAGGGACCGATGCCCTCGTCGTTGCTCCGGGTGAGCACGACCCGGGCGCCCATCGTCTCCAGGAGCGGCCTGAGGTGCTGGGTGACGCTCCAGGCGAAGGCGTTCTCCTCGTACCCGTCGGCGGTCTTGAAGCCGACGGCGTTACAGGCCTTGCTCTTGGTGATGATGTCGACCTGGCGGTCGACCTGATCGGGGTGCGCGGCGTTCCCGCCGTTGTGCCCGGGATCGAGGACCACGACCTTGCCCGCCAGTGGCCCCTTGCCCGTGCCCGGCGGCGCGGGCAGGCCCGCCCCGCCAGGGGCCGGCGCGGCGCCACCGCACCCACCGGACAACGCGGCCAGTACGGCGAGTGCCACGAATCCAGGTCGATGAACGCGCATGATCCGACCGTATCCGGCGATGACCCGTCACAACCGGGGATTCCGTGGGATGAGCAGCCCCCGGTTGAACGCCTCGGTGACGGCGGCGGCGCGGTCGTTCACCCCGAGCTTGGCGTAGATGTTCAGCATGTGGGACTTGACGGTGGCCTCGGTGAGGAACAGCTTGGCCGCCGCCTCCCGGTTCGTGGCTCCGGCCGCCACCAGTTGCAGCACTTCGACCTCGCGCGGGCTGAGCGGCCCCGGGGCGGGCCGGCGTACCCGGCTCATCAGCAGGGCCGCCACCGACGGCGCGAGCACCGCCTCGCCCCGGGCCGCCGCCCGGACCGCGCGCAGCAGCTCGTCGCGGGGAGCGTCCTTGAGGAGGTATCCGGTGGCGCCGGCCTCGATCGCGGGGAGCACGTGGCTGTCGGTGTCGTACGTGGTCAGCACCAGCACGCGGGCCTGACTTCCCCGCTCTGCGAGCTCCCTGGTCGCGCTCACCCCGTCCATGCCGGGCATCCGCAGGTCCATGAGGATCACGTCCGGACGCAGGGCCTGGGCCAGCCGGACCGCCTCGGCCCCGTCGGCGGCCTCGCCGAGCACCTCGAACTCCGGGTCGCGGGCGAACATGCTGGCGAGCCCGTCCCTGACCACCGGATGATCGTCCACGATCAGCAGCCCGATCGGGTCGGCGGGGCCGCTCACGCGTTCACCTCCGCCCGCTCGGCGGGGACGCGGGCCGAGATGCCCGTGCCGGCGCCCGGCTCCGACTCGACCTGCAGCGTGCCGGACAGGCTCTCCATCCGCTGCCGCATCGCGATCAGGCCGAACCCGCCGCGATCGGCCCGGAAGCCGTCGGCGGCGTCCAGCAGCGCCGGGTCGAAGCCGCCGCCGTCGTCGCGGACGTCCAGGGCCGTCTCGTGCTCCAGGTACGACAGCGTCACCCCCACCCTGGTCGCCCGCGCGTGCTTGGCCACGTTGGCCAGGGCTTCCTGCGCGATCCTGAGCAACGCGGCCTCCGCCTCCGGCCGGATCGGCCGCGCCGTACCGGTCGTCGTGACCTGGACCGGGATCTCGTGCAGCGCCGACCAGCGCTCGGCGACGCCCGCCAGCGCCTCGCTCAGCATGGCCGATCGCAACGGTTCGGGACGCAGCGCGTGCACCGACCGCCGCGCCTCCGACAGGCTCTCCCTGGCCAGCTTGGTCGCGGCGGCGACGTGCCCGCGCCAGGCCGCCGGGTCGTCGCCGGCGTGCTCGGCCGCGCGCAGCTGGCTGACGATGCCGGTCAGCCCCTGCGCCAGGGTGTCGTGGATCTCCCGCGCCATCCGCTGCCGCTCGTCCTGCACGCCGGCGTTGCGCGCCTGCGCCAGCAGCCGTTCGTGCAGGGCCGCGTTCTCGGCCAGCGACGCCGCCAGCCTGCGGTTCGCCTCGCGGGCCTCCTGGAGCGCGCGCTCCCGCTCCTCGTTCTGCCGGGCGCCGCGCCGGGCGAACCAGGCGAAGGCGCACATGGGGAGGGCGTTCGCGGCCACGACGGCGGCGTAGGTGGCCAGACCGGCGGCCGTGGTCTTGTCCACGCCGTACGCCTGCGCCGTGCCCGCCACCACCGCCACCGCGCCGACGCCGGCCGGCTGCCACGGCCAGCGCAGGAGCCGGAAGGCGTAGACGTACCCGGCGGGGGTGAAGGCCCCGAACCAGGGGTCCCTGATCGCCAGGATCGCCATGAGCAGGATCAGCACCGCGCAGAACATCGCCATCACCGGCGCCCGCTCGCGCCAGGCGGGACGGAGCGTGAAGACACCCAGCATCCACGCCGCCATCAGCGCGCACAGGACCAGGTCGACGATCAGGGACTCGCCCGCCGAGCCCTTGATGGCCACGGTGACACCGGTCAGCAGCGCCAGCAGCGCGTACGGCCCGGCGGTCAACGCCACGGACCACCGTGTCGGCGGATCGCTCATCCGCGTCCTCCTCCCCGGTGCCTGCCCCCGGCGGACAATCTAGCCCGGATGCCGGTCAACCGGCCTGGGGAGGTTCGACGGCCAAGGCGTGCCGGAAGACGTTGCGCGGGTCCCACCGGGCCTTCACCCGCTGCAGGCGCGGGTAGTTGTCCTTGTAGTAGAGCGTCTGCGCGGGCACGCCCGAGGTGTTCCACGCGGGGTCGGCCAGGTCGGCGTCCGGGTAGTTGATGTAGGAGCCGTCATTGACCTCGCCGGGCACGTGTACGCCGCCGGTGCCGGCGTACACGTCGCGGTAGAACTCGCGGACCCAGGCGAGGTTGGCCTCGTCCTTCTTCTCCTCGTCCCAGATCGTCTGGTAGACCGCCTTCATGACCACGTCGCGCTGGGCGATCGCGGTGGCCCCGGGCGCCACCGCGCGGACCTGCCCGCCGTAGCCGACCAGCAGCATGCCGGCGCCCGGCCCGCCGGTCTCGTTCTCCAGGTTGCGGTAGACGGCCGCCAGCTGGGTCTCGGTGAACGAGCGGCGCAGGTAGCCGGCCTTGATCTTGTACCGCCGGGTGATCACGTCGCCCGGCTCGCCGCTGCCCGGCCAGGTCATCCGGTGCAGCCACGGCATCGTCCGCCGCTGGTCGTACACCGGGGTGAGATCGACCCCGTCCGTCACCGCCGACACGAAGCCGGTCACCATGTCGTCGGCGCCGGGCAGGTCCGCGTCGATCTGCGCGACCAGCATGACGGTCCCGCCGGAGCGGTGCGAGGGCTGGAGGAGCCCGTACAGCCCGGCGTAAGGAGAGCCGGGGGCGCTGTTGCGCTTGTGCCAGGTCCCGAAGTTGCGCATCAGCCCGGTGAGCGCCTGCTCGGTCATGTGCTCCCAGGACCAGATGACCACGTGCTGCACCATCCGCCGCGGCGCCGGGGGCAGCAGCCGGGACGGGTCGGTGCCGGTCGCGCCGGGCGAGCGCAGCCAGTACCGGGTGACCACGCCGAAGTTGCCGCCGCCCCCGCCGGTGTGGGCCCACCACAGGTCGTGGTTCGGGTCGTCCGGGTCGCGGGTGGCGACCACCGCGCGGGCGGTGCCGTCGCGGTCGACCACCACGACCTCCACGCCGTACAAGTGATCCACCACCGAGCCGTACCGCCGGGACAGCGCCCCGTACCCGCCGCCCGCGAAGTGCCCGCCGGCGCCCACCTCCGGGCAGCTGCCGCCGGGGATCGTCACGCCCCAGCCGGTGAGCAGCGTCCGGTACACGTGACCGAGGGTGGCGCCGGGTTGCACGGAGAACGCCCGCCGGCCGGCGTCGTAGCCGACCGCGTCCATCGGGGACAGGTCCAGCAGCATCCGCACCGCCGGGTCGGCGGTGAAGTTCTCGAAGCAGTGCCCGCCGCTGCGCACGGCGACCCGCCGGCCGGACCGCACCGCCTCCTGCACCGCGCGCACCACCTGCTCGGTCGACCCGGCCACGCGGATCTCGTCCGGGCGGCCGACGAAGCGAAAGTTGTTGCCGCGCAGCAGCTGGTCGTAGCGGATGTCGCCCGGACGTACGGTCACCGGCCCGAACGCCTCCGGCGCGGCCTGGGCCTCGGCGTCGCCCGTGCCCAGCAGGGTGACCGCCGCGGCGCCCGCACCGGCGAGCACCCCACGACGGCTCACCGCCGCGCCCGTACTTCCCTCGCTCGCTTCTGGCATGTGTTCTCGCTCCTTCCGACTGGCTAGGGGTCGTCAGCCTCTCAATCCGGCAGCGAGCCACACATCCGTCCATGTCATGAATCGGCGGCTGAGCCCCTCACCCCACCGATCGGCTGATCCGCCCCGCCGACCGGCTGACCGGGGGCCGTCCTGCGGATGGCCCATTCGGCCACGGCGAGGTTGATGCCCCAGGCCAGGGCGTGGAGCAGGGCCCGAGTGACGCCGTAGGGATCGGCGCCCGTGGCCGCGTACCAGGCGGACAGGACCACGGCCTGCGTGCCCGCGCCCATGGCGAGGGCGTACGCGCGGATCATCCAGGCGCGGTGCCGGGCGACGTCGCGGCGCAGGATCGCGGCGAAGCCGAGGACGAGGGAGCCGGCCATGGCCGAACCGGCCACCAGCCGGAAGACGGTCAGGAGCCCGGCGTCGCCGGCCGGAAGGTCGGAGAAGAGGGTCATCCACAGCCCGGCGAGGGCCGCGACCAGACCGGCCGGCACCAGCACCCGCCCGGCCGCCCGATGCCAGGCGGGCCTGCGGCGGCGGAAGCCGGGCGCGAACTGGAAGGCGCCCAGGACGCTGTAGACGGTGACGCCGGCGATGTGCAGCAGCACGGGCGCGGGGGCGGCGATGAAGCGGGCGTTGTCCGGGGTGATGGCGGCGCCGCCGGCCAGCTCGGCCGCGCGGATGGCGCCCGCGATCACGGGGACGGCGCTGAGGACGAGCAGTCCGGCGGGGATGAGCCGGCCCGCCTTCGTGTGGGTCATGGCTCGATGGTGGCAATCGCGAGGGTGCCGGTTCATCGGCGTAAGGGCTCGTGCTGGTTCGGCCTTTCGGCCGCCGGCGGGGTAGTACTTTCGGCCCTCGGACCGATGGGAGCGCCGTACGGGCGCACGCTGCGCCGCCTGCGCGAGCTGGCCGAGCCGCCCTCGTCATGAGCGGCGCGCGGGTCGGGTGTGAAAGTTTCAGGCGCCCGACCTGCGAGGGCGGCAGGCGTGCTTGACACCACTCATGTGACCGGTAACCCTGACGGTCGCAGTCAAGCCCCCCAACCGCCGAGGTCACGTCATGTGGAAACGAGCTCTCGTCGCCCTCCTGCTCGGCGCCGCCGCGGTACGGCCCGAGCCCGTGCCCCTGGCCACGCCGACCACTCCCCCGGCGGCCTATCCCAATCCCGGGCGGGTGACGGGCGACATCGGCGTGCACGACCCGAGCGTGGTCAAGCGCCCCGACGGCTCCTACCTGCTGGTGCACACCGGCGACAACATCACGATCAAGACCTCGACCGACCGGACCGCCTGGCACAACGCCGGCGTGGTCTTCCCCGGCGGCGCGCCGTGGACCACGTCGTACACCGGCGGCAGCGCCAGCCTGTGGGCGCCCGACATCTCCTACCGCAACGGGCGCTACTACCTCTACTACTCGGCGTCGACGTTCGGCTCGCGCAATTCGGCGATCTTCCTGGCCACCAGCACCACGGGCGCGTCAGGCTCCTGGGCCAACCAGGGCATGATCATCTCGACCACCTCGTCGAGCAACTACAACGCCATCGACCCGAACCTCGTCGTGGACGCCCAGGGCCGCTGGTGGCTCTCCTTCGGGTCGTTCTGGACCGGGATCAAGCTCGTCCAGCTCGACCCCGCCACCGGCAAGCGCCTCGGCACCTCGATCACCGGCCTGGCCCAGCGCACCGGCACGACCGCGATCGAGGCGCCGTTCATCTTCCGGCACGGCTCGCACTACTACCTGTGGGTGTCGTTCGACGCCTGCTGCCAGGGGGCGAGCAGCACCTACCGGATCATGGTCGGCCGTTCGAGCAACGTCACCGGCCCGTACGTGGACCGCAACGGCGTCGCCATGACCTCGGGCGGCGGCACCCAGGTCCTGGCCGGGCACGGGAGCGTGCACGGGCCGGGCCACCAGGCGGTGGTCCCCGACAGCGACGCCGAGGTGCTCTACTACCACTACTACGCCGACAACGGCGCGCCCCTGCTGGGGATCAACCTCCTCGGGTACGACAGCGCGGGCTGGCCCTTCGTCTACTGACCCGCCACGGATCGCAGCACGGCGACGCCCGAGGGCGGCAGCGTGACGGACTCGACGTCCTCGCCGGAGAGGGCGTCGGTCCACTCGCCACCGGGGGTGACGTCGTGCTTCTCGCCGGTGTGGTTGAGCAGGATCAGGAAGCGGCGGCCGGCGCCGGCGCGCACGCTCGCCTGGACCCCCGGAGGCAGCCCTTCGACGGCGGGCGTGACGCCCGCCTCGGCGAGCGCCCGCGCGAGGACCGCCCGCATGGCGGGCTCGTCGAGGCGGGTCGACAGGTAGCGGGCGGTTCCGTCGCCGAAGTCGTGCCTGGTCACGGCCGGGCGGCCGTCGGGACCGTCGAAGACGACCTCCGGCTCGGCCCCGGTGAGGCGCAGGTCCTCGCGCCACAGGTCGGCCGTCCCCTCGAGGTGCGCCAGCGCACCGCAGCCCCGTACGGGGAACGTCTCGTGCTCGGCCGCCGGCCAGAACTCCTCGACCCGCACCCCGAGGACCTCACGCAGCGGCGCGGGATAGCCGCCCAGGTGGACGCGGTCGTGCTCGTCCACGATGCCGCTGAAGAACGAGACGACCAGCGCGCCGCCGCCGGCGACGTACGCCGAGACGCGCCGCGCGTCCTCGCCCGCCAGCAGGTACAGGTTGGGCACGACGACGAGCCGGTAGCCGGTCAGGTCGGCCGACGGCGGCACCACGTCCACGCCCGCGCCGAGCTCGAACAGGGGTCCGTAGTGGTCGAGCAGGCGGTCCTGCTGGCGCACGCCGTCGGAGGGGTGGGAGTCGAGTTCGAGCGCCCACCAGCTGTTCCAGTCGAGCAGGATCGCCACCTGGTTGCGCACCCGCGTGCCGGCCAGGTCGGGCACCGAGGCCAGCTCCCTGCCGAGCGCCACGATCTCGCGGTAGACCCTGCTGTCGGCGCCCGCGTGCGGCACCATGCCGGAGTGGAACTTCTCGGCGCCGCCCCGTGACTGCCGCCACTGGAAGTAGAGGACCGCGTCGGCGCCGTGCGCGACCGCCTGCCAGCTCCACAGCCGCATCTGGCCCGGCTGCTTGACGGCGTTCCTGGCCCGCCAGTTCACCGCGCTCGGCGCCTGCTCCATGAGGATCCACGGGTCCCCGCCGCCGGCGCCGCGCATCGTGTCGTACACCAGGCCGGGGCCGAGGTGCGGCCGCTCGTCGTGGGGGTCGGGGTAGGAGTCGACCGCGACGACGTCCAGCCCGGGAGCCCAGTCGAAGACGTCCACAGCCTTCAGGCCGGCCAGGAAGTTCGTGGTGATCGGCACGTCGGGGGTGACGCGCCGCAGGATGCCGGCCTCCAGGTCGTAGCAGGCGCGCAGCGCCTCGTTGCCGAAGCGCAGGTAGTCGAGCTGCTGGGCCGGATTGGGGTACGTCGGAGCCACGCGGGGCGGCCGGATGTGGTCGAAGGTGGCGTAGCGCTGCGCCCAGAAGTCCGTCGACCAGGCGTCGTTCAGCGCCTCGATGTCGTCGCCGTACCGCTCGCGCAGCCAGCGGCGGAAGTCGTCCGCCGACACCTCGCAGTAGCAGGCGGGGATGTGGCAGCCGTACTCGTTGCCGACGTGCCACAGGCCGAGGGCCGGGTGGCCGCGATAGTGCTCGGCCAGCCGCTCGGCCAGCAGCGCGGCGCGTTCGCGGTAGACCGGGCTGGACGGGCAGAAGTGCTGCCGCCCGCCGGGGCCGAGCACGGTCCCGTCGGCGGTGACCGGCAGGATCTCGGGATGCTCGTGGACCAGCCAGGGCGGCGGCGAGGCCGTCATGGTGGCCAGGTCGGCGGTGATCCCGTGCGCGTGCAGGTCATCCAGGACCTGGTCGAAGAGGGAGAAGTCGTACGCGCCGCGCGCCGGCTCCACGCGGGCCCAGCCGAACACGCCGACGGTGACGAGGTTCACCCGGGCCTCGGCCATGAGCCGCAGGTCCTCCGCCCTGGTCTCGGCCGGCCACTGCTCGGGGTTGTAGTCGCCGCCGAAGGCCACGCCGCCGAGCCGGCGCCGGAGCCGGTCGGCCGGTGACGGGGCGCCGGCGGTCCCGGAGACCGGGCTGACATCGCGAGGAACGGCGTTCATCGTCGGCGCGGCGGCCTCACGGGGGCGAGGTCCGCCGCTCCTCCCTTCTTTCTGGGTCACGAACGGGGCGGCGCGCCGGTGCTCTGCCGGACGACCAGCTCGGGGGCGACGAAAGCGGTGGCGGACGGGGCCGCCCCGGTCTCGATCTGGCCGATCATGAGCGCCACGATCTTCTCGGCCACCACGTCGAAGTCCTGGCGGACGGTGGTGAGCGGCGGGGAGAGGTAGGCCGACTCGTCGAGGTCGTCGAAGCCGGCGATGCTGACGTCCTCGGGGACGCGGTGACCCGCCTCGATCATCGCGCGCATCACGCCGAGGGCCATCTGGTCGTTGGCGGCGAAGACGGCCGTCACGCCGGGTCGTCGCGCCAGCTCGCGGCCCGCCTTGTATCCGCTGGCCGCGCTCCAGTCGCCGAACAGTAACTGCGGAGTGGCGGCCCCCGCCTCCTTGAGGGTGGCGTGCCAGGACTCGGCCCGGCGCCGCGCGGCGTAGGAGTCTTCGGGCCCGGCGACGTGCCAGACGCTCTCATGACCGAGGTCGAGCAGGTGGCGGGTGATGAGCCGGGCGCCGAGGGCCTGGTCGGTGTCCACCATGGGGTGGCGGTGGCTGACGTCGCCGTCGGCCATCACGACCGGGACGCCCGGCGGCAGCCGGAGCGACGGGGTGTCGAGGATCTGCGCCTCGATGAGCACGATGCCGTCGACCGCCTGCACCGTGAGCTGGTCGAACGCCTCGTGCACGGCCTGCTCGGTCTGCGACTCGACGGCGATCATGTTCACGGTGTAGCCGGCGCGCTGCGCCGCCCGGGTGACGGCGTCGACGGTGCGGGCGTTGCCGAAGCTGGACAGCCCGAAGCTGATCAGGCCCAGGGTGCGGAACTGGCCGGTGACCAGGGCACGCGCGGCGGTGTTGGGCCGGTAGCCGAGGACCCGCATGGCCGACAGCACGCGCCGGCGGGTCTCCTCCTCGACGTTGCTGCGGTTGTTGACCACCCGGGAGACCGTCTGGCTGGAGACCCCGGCCATCGCGGCGACGTCGGCCATGGACGGCCGTCTGCGCGAGCGTCGTCCCGCCGGTGATTCCTGGGTCGTCCCGTCCAACTGCCACCTCTGATCGTCCGATGCTCTCGCCAGATGTTTACGTAAACATGCCTCAGTCGTCAATGGCTGCGGGAGGTCGACATAAAAGACCACCAAATCGCCACGTATGTTAACTGACGGTTACCTATTGACATGATCCTGCGGCGGCTCCAGACTACGGGACACCTTCTTCATGTTTACGTAAACACACGATCATCGCAGCTACCGCAGCGGGCAGACCCACGGTGGCGCAGGTAGCAGCGCGGCTCATCCGCCGCAGATGGCCCCCGACAAGGAGAGCTCAGTGCCAGTATTCGTGGCAGCGCGAACATCGCAGAGGAGCACGACATGACCGCGCGGGCCGCGCGGCCCGGCCTCGGCCGGCCGCTCCTGCGCCTGCGGGTCGCCGGCTACGCCTTCTTCCTGCCGTTCTTCGTGGTCTTCCTGGTCGCGGTGGTCGCGCCGCTGGCGTACGCGATCTACCTCAGCTTCTTCCAGGACCGCCTCATCGGCGGCACGGTCTTCTCCGGAGTGGCCAACTACACCCGAGCCCTGGGCGACGCGCTGTTCGGGGCGGGCCTGCTCCGCGTGGCGCTCTTCCTGGTCGTGCAGGTGCCCGTCATGCTGCTCATCGCCCTGGGGTGCGCGCTCGCCATCGACAGCGGCCGGCTGCGCTGGCCGTCGCTGTTCCGCATCTCGATCTTCATGCCGTACGCGGTGCCCGCCGTGGTGGCGGCCCTCTTGTGGGGCTACATGTACGGCGACCAGTTCGGCCTGGTCGGCCAGATCGGCGACGCGCTCGGCGTCACGGCCCCCGACCTGCTGTCGCGCCCCTGGATGCTGACCTCCATCGGCAACATGGTGACCTGGGAGTACGTCGGCTACAACATGATCATCCTGTACGCCGCGCTGCGGGCCATCCCCGAGGAGCTCTACGAGGCCGCCGAGATGGACGGCGCGGGCGCCATCCGCATCGCCTGGAGCATCAAGCTGCCCGCCCTGCGCCCCGCGCTGCTCGTGGCGACGATCTTCTCGATCATCGGCAGCTTCCAGCTCTTCAACGAGCCGAACATCCTGCAGAAGCTCGCGCCCGCGGTGATCTCGACCGGCTACACGCCCAACATGTACGCCTACAACCTCGCCTTCAACGGCCAGCAGATCAACTACTCGGCCGCCGTCGCCGTGGTCCTCGGCCTCGTCACCGTCGTGGTCGCGTACGCCGTGCAGCTCATCACGGCGAGAAGGGAGCAGACCCTGTGACCGGCCCTGTGACCGGCCCTGTGACCGGCCCTGTGACCGGCCCTGTGACCGGCGTCCCCAGGCGCCGCAGGAAGAGCGTCACCCTCACCGTGATCATGCTGGTGATGTTCGCGTACGCGGTGCTCCCGCTGTTCTGGCTGCTGGCCAACGCCAGCAAGAGCAGCGGCGACCTGTTCTCGACCTTCGGGCTCTGGTTCGGCGGGGACTTCCACCTGTTCGCCAACATCGGCGACACCCTGAGCTACCAGAACGGCATCTTCCTGCGCTGGTTCGGCAACACCGTGCTCTATGCCGTGGTGGGCGCGGGCGGGGCCGCCCTGCTGGCCACCCTCGGCGGGTACGCCCTGGCGAAGTACGACTTCCCGGGCCGCAAGCTGCTGTTCGCGATGGTGCTCGGCGCGATCTCCATCCCGGGCACGGCCCTGGCGGTGCCGACGTACCTGCTCTTCAGCCAGGTCGGGCTCGTCGACACCCCGTGGGCGGTGCTCATCCCGGCGCTGTGCAGCCCGTTCGGCCTCTATCTGATGCGGGTCTACGCGGCCGACGCCGTGCCCGACTCGATCCTGGAGTCGGCCCGCATCGACGGCGCGGGCGAGTTCAGGATCTTCCGCACCATCGCCCTGCGGCTGCTGGCCCCCGGGTTCGTCACGGTGCTGCTCTTCGCGCTGGTCGCGACCTGGAACAACTACTTCCTGCCGCTGATCGTGCTGAACTCGCCGGACTGGTTCCCGCTCACCGTCGGGCTGAACCAGTGGAACGCCCAGGCCAACAGCGGGACCTCGGGCGCCGGCGACGCCAGCTACCAGCTCATCCTGACCGGCAGCCTGCTGTCCATCGTGCCGTTGATCGTCGCCTTCCTGGTGCTCCAGCGGTACTGGCAGTCGGGCCTGGCCACCGGAAGCGTCAAGCAGTAACCCCCCGTGAGTGAGGAAACATCATGAGAAGACATGCGATGACCGCCGGTGTCGCCGCGGCCCTGTCGCTGGCGCTGGCCGCATGCGGTGGCGGTTCTGGAGGGGGCGCCACCGCACCGGCCGCCGCCCCGAGCGCGACGGCGGCCGTTCAGGACGCGCTGAGCAAGCCGGCCGAGCTGACGTTCTGGACCTGGGTCACGGGGGTCGAGAAGACCGTCGCCCGCTTCCAGGCGAAATATCCGAACATCAAGGTCAACGTGGTGAACGCGGGGCAGTCCGCCGACCAGTACACCAAGTTGCAGACCGCGATCAAGGCCGGCTCCGGCGCGCCCGACGTGGCGCAGGTCGAGTACTTCGCGCTCCCGCAGTTCGCGCTGGCCAAGCAGGTCGTCAACCTGGCGGACTACGGCGCCGCCTCGTTGAAGGACAAGTTCGCTCCCGCCGCGTGGGGCCAGGTGGCGATCAACGGCGGCGTCTACGGCATTCCGCAGGACACCGGCCCCATGGCGATGTTCTACCGCAAGGACATCTTCGACAAGCTGAAGATCAAGCCCCCGACCACCTGGGCCGAGTTCGTGGACGCGGCCAAGAAGATCAAGGCCGACAACCCGGACAACTTCCTCACGAGCATCGACCCCGGTGACGCCGGCGGCGTGGACAGCATGATCTGGCAGGCGGGCGGCGCGCCGTTCAAGACCTCGGGCGAGAGCTCGGTCAGCGTCACGCTGTCCTCCGACCCCGGCGTCAAGCAGTGGGTCAGCACCTGGACCACCCTGCTCGGCGAGAAGCTGGTGGATCCGCAGCCCGGCTGGACGGACGAGTGGTGGAAGGGCATGGGCTCCGGCAAGTACGCGGCCTGGCTGACCGGCGCCTGGGCCCCGAACGGCATCATCAACTCCATCCCCAAGACGAAGGGCAAGTGGGCGGTCGCCCCGATGCCGCAGTTCGACGCGGCCAAGCCGATGAACTCCGAGAACGGCGGCTCGTCGGTCGCGGTCATCCCGCAGAGCAAGAACATCCCGGCCGCCGTCGCCTTCGCCGAGTGGCTCAACTCCGACCCGGAGGCCGTCAAGTCGCTGAACTCCGAGGCCGGGCTGTTCCCCGCCACGAAGGCGCTGCTCGACGACCCGGCCTTCCGTGACGCGCCGCTGGACTTCTTCGGCGGGCAGAAGATCAACCAGGTCCTGGGCGACGCCTCGGCCGTCGTCAACCCCGGCTGGCAGTACCTGCCGTTCCAGGTGTACGCCAACAGCGTCTTCAAGGACACCGTGGGCCAGGCCATCGACGGCGGCGGCGACCTGGCCGGCGCGCTGAAGGCGTGGCAGGACCGCATCACCGCCTTCGGCACCGAGCAGGGCTTCACGCTCGCCAGCGGCTGACCCGGCAAAGCGGGCGGCCCGGCGGAATGCCGAGCCGCCCGTTTCTTTATGATCGGACCCGTGCTGTCCGCTCTGGAACGCGAGATCCGCGAGGTCGCGGCGAGCGACGAGCCGCTGCCCGGCCTGCCGTACACGTCCTTCCGCGAGTACGGGCGCACGGGAGAGCGGCTGGGCTATGAGCGGCGCTACTTCGGCCGCCGCGCCAGGCTCGCGGCCCTGGCCCTGCGTGATCCCTTGGGGGACGCGCTCGACGACGTGGTGTGGGCGACCTGCGACGAGTACACGTGGGTGCTGCCCGCCCACCGGTCGATGCCCGTCGACCTGTTCGCCTGCGAGACCGCCCACACGCTGGCCGAGCTCGCCGGGCGGGTGGACCCGGTGGTCGGCGAGCGGGCCCGCGCCGAGGTCGGGAAACGGGTCCTCGACCGGTTCCTGGACCCGCGTCCCATGGAGTGGGAGGGGTTCGGCAACAACTGGGAGGCGGTGTGCGGGGGCGCCGCCGGGATGGCGGCGCTCGCCGTGCTGGACGACCCCGAGCCGGTGCTTGAGCGGTGCCGGGTCGCGATGCG
Source organism: Nonomuraea sp. NPDC003201 (assembly GCF_053590415.1). NCBI lineage: Bacteria > Bacillati > Actinomycetota > Actinomycetes > Streptosporangiales > Streptosporangiaceae > Nonomuraea > Nonomuraea sp. NPDC003201. The sequence goes on along the minus strand of NZ_JBSFTC010000175.1, from coordinate 1,160 downwards.
GCGGTTCCTGGACGGGTACGGGGACGACGGCGGCTGCGTCGAAGGCGTCGCGTACTGGGTCTACGGGTTCGGCTACTTCGTCTACTTCGCCGAGGCGCTGCGCGAGCGCACCGGGGAGGATCTGCTCGACCATCCCAAGGTGGCCGCGATGGCCGCGTTCCCGCACCGGGTGCGCTTCGCCGACGGCGGGCACGTGCCGTTCTCGGACACCACGGACGACCCGTTCCTCCCGGCCGGCCTGCTCACCAGGCTGGCCGAGCGTTTCGGCACCCCCGGGCCGGACGCCGTCCCCTCCTTCCACGCCGACCACTGCTACCGGTGGGGCCACCTGTCCAGGACGCTCGCCTGGTACCGCCCGGTGCCGTCACGGCCGGTGGAGACCACCAGCTACCTGCCCGACCTGTCCTGGGTGGTGGACCGGGGGGAGCGCGGCCACGGCTTCGCGGCCAAGGGCGGGCACAACGACGAGCCGCACAACCACGACGACCTCGGCCATTTCGTCCTCAGGGCCGGCGGCCGCAACGTGCTGGACGACCTCGGGGCCGGCGAGTACACGCGGGACTACTTCGGCGACCGGCGCCACACCTTCCTGCATCCCTCGGCGGAGGGCCACTCGCTCCCGGTCGTCGGCGGCGTCCCCCAGCGCGGCGGGCGCGCCGAGGTGCTGGAGTACGCCGAGACGCCCGACGGCCTGACCTTCGCGCTCGACCTCAGCTCCGCCTACCCGTCGCCCGTGGTCCGCCGCTTCCGCTGGCACCGGGACGGCCGGCTCGACCTGCGTGACGAGTTCACCGGCGACGTCCCGGTCGAGGAGGTGTTCATCAGCCGGATCCGCCCCGAGGCGCGCGGCGACCGGGTGAGCTGGGACGGCCTGGTCACCCTCGACCATCCCGGGTTCGCGGCGACGGTCGAGACGCTCGCCACCCGCGACCACCACGGCCGCCCCGACACCGTCCACCGCCTGCGGCTACACGTCCCGCCCGGCCATCCGGCCGTCGACCTCCGCTTCACGTGCCATTGACCCCACCCCGGCGAGGGTGAGCTCGGCCGCGTGGTGGCAGGCCGCCCGCCGCTCGCCGTACGCGCGCAGGTCGGGCACGTCGGTGCGGCACAGCTCGGCGCGGACGTGCGCGCACCGGGTGTGGAACCGGCACCCGGGC
>NZ_JBSFTC010000174.1:0-23256 GCF_053590415.1 Nonomuraea sp. NPDC003201 | reverse complement strand
ACAGGCAGCAGTTGCTCGACGTCCTGTGTACGCACGTCGTACGGCCGGACCCGCAGCAGGTCCCGCCGGGCCTGCACGACCTGTCGCCCGCGGCCGTCCGGGACGCCCGGCAGGCCGCGGTCCACGCGCACGCGCAGGCGAAGGAGGCCTTCCACCAGTCCTCCCTCCGTCGCACCGTGTCGCGCCTGGTCGGCCAGGACCCGTTGGTCGTGGCCAAGCAGGAAATGGTGGCCTCGCTGGAGGCCCGCACCCGGGCGTGGCAGCGCTGGCCGGATCGCCCCGAGGTCTCTTTCACGGGGGATTTCGGGGCGTACCGGCACGCTTACGATCAGGCGGTGCAACGCGCGGTCAGGGGAGAGGCGGTGATCCCCTACATGCGGGAGAACGCCACCGCGTCCCTGGCGGCCCGGGACGGCGGGCGCGGCTTCGGGGTGGAGATCGAGTTCGAGCTGCCGAAGCACAACGCCCGCCAAGCCCTGCAGGCCATCGCCCGTGCCCTGCACAAGGCCGGCCTGACCGCCGACGCCCAGGTGCAGGACTACCACACCATGCGGGACGAGGGCTACCGGTCAGGCAAGAACGGCGGACGCGGCCTCTGGAGGCTGGAGCAGGACGGCACGGTCGACGGCGAGCTGATCTCGCCCATCCTGTACGACGAGCCGGCGACGTGGGAGAACCTCCTCGTCGCCACCGAGATCATCCGCGCGCACGGCGGCACGGCCGGCGCCTCGACCGGCGGGCACGTCCACGTGAGCACGCACGACTTCGACCACATCGTGGAGAACTACACCAGTTTGCTGAACCACGGGGGCCTGCACACCGACACCCTGTTCAGGCTCGGGCACAATCCGGAGCGGGAAAGCCACCGGGGCGTGGCGCAATGCAAGCCCAACCGGCTCCCCACGGAGGGCTACCGGTCGATAGCCCCGGTGCGCAATCTCAACGGCCGCAAGTCCGCGGTGAACATGGAGAGCATGAAGGGGACCGCGAAAGACCACGTCGAGTGGCGGCTGTGGGACGGTTCGCTCGACCCCGCCGTGATCCAGTCCCGGGTGAAGGTGTCGCTCGCGGAGGTCGAGGCGGCCTTCCGCACCGCGACGCTGGGTCAGTTGCCCAACCTGGGCCGGCTCGACCAGTTGGGCGCCCACGCCGAGCTCCTCAAGCAGGAGCCCGGGCTGGACCTCACCGAGCGGGGAAGCCTCTCCTTCCGCGTCCTGATGGACGAGCTGTTCTGGCGGGCCGCCGACAAGGAGCAGCTCACCGCCCTGTTCGCCGCCACCCGCTGGGCGCCCGCGGCGTGAACGACCTCACCACGGAACGGGAGGCCGGCCGGTGGCCATGATCATCCGCAACTCCTCGGCGGCGGAGCCGCCTCCGGCCGCCCCGGTCAACGGCGACGGCCGGCCGTACCGCTACGAAATGATCCACGCGGACGGGGCCTACCGCGGCTACGCCGACGACGCCGCCGAGCTGGCCGGGATGCTCATCCCCGGCTACGCCTCGCTCGCCACCGACGGCGAGCGCGCCGCGGCGCGGGTCGGTCTCGCGATGGACGTGCAGGTCAGGGTGCAGGCCCAGCTCGCGGCCGGGCCGCAGCTCGACGCCTGCGACGAGGCCGAGCGCGCCGTCCTGCTCGGCGGCCGGCACGAGCCACCGGCCCCCTCCCGATGGGAGGCGCCGGTGCCCCTGGTCCTGGTCTCGGCCTTCTACGAGCCCGCCGGGGCGCTGCCGCGGCCGTCGGGGCCGGCGGAGCTCCAGGTCTGGCTCGACCCGGCCGACGACTGGACCCTGCTGACCAGCCTGCACACGGCCGGCGTGATCGTCGTGGGAGCGCGGGAGGACACCTGAGGCCGGCCCCTGGGCCGAGCGGAACCTGCGCCTGTCCAAGCACGACTTCCGGCCCGGCGACTACCGGGGCATGGAGCCGCCCGCCGACGCCGAAGGCCGTGCCCCGGCGGACGTCTGGCGATGGGGCGCGACGTCCCCCTTCGGGGACTGGCCCCACATGGACTCCATCGCCCGCGCGATGAAGCGGGCGCCGGCGATGCGGCTGCTCATCCGCACCGGCCTGTTCGACCTCACGACGACGATCGGCGCCGCCCGGCACGCCGTACGCCAGTCGGCCTGGCCCCGCGAACGCGTCCGGACGGCCGGCTACGCCGGGGGACACATGATGTACAGCGTGGAGGCGAGCCTGCGGGAGCTGTCCCGCGACCTCCGCGACTTCGTGAGGAGCACTCCTGTGACATAACAGGTACGCGATCCGCCCGGTTTCTTCTATGTTTGTCCCTGGCTGTGACCATGCGCCCAAGGAGATGTTCGTCGTGAAGAAGCCTCTCGAAGGAGCCGCCCTGCGGGCCGGTGCCGTCGCCGTCGCGCTGACCGCCGGCCTGCTGACCGCCTCCCCGGCCGGCGCCACCGCCGTGACCGGCACGGAGTCCGTCGCCCTGGCCCCGCAGAACGCCGCCGCGGCCCGCCCGGGCAACGGCAGGATCGTCTACGACGGCCTCAGCGGCGGCCGCGGCGTCCTCAAGATCAAGAACGGCACGCCGAGGGACGGCGTCGTCACCCTCGTCAAGGGCAGGACCAAGGCGATCAGCATCTACGTCCGCGCGAAGTCGTCCGCGAGCATCAAGGACGTCAGGGACGGCTCGTACCGGATCTACTTCACCACCGGCTCCCGCTTCAGCACCAGCAAGCGCAGGTTCGCCGTGGGGGCCGCCTACCAGCGCTTCAACCAGCGGCTGAAGTTCGTCACCACCGCCACCTCGTACAGCATCTGGACCATCACCCTCCACCCGGTCAAGGGCGGCAGGGCGCAGACCACGCAGATCAACCCCAAGGACTACCCGGCCTGATCGCCGCCGGCCGGGGTCAGCGGGCCCCGGCCGTCTCCTTCTTGCGGGCCCGGTAGGCCGCCGCCTTGATCTTGTTGCCGCAGGAGTCCATGCCGCACCACTCCCGCCGCCCGCCCCGCGAGCGGTCGATGAAGACCTTGGTGCACTCGGGGTTGGCGCACTCCTTCATCAGCGGCACCTCCGGGCCGCTGAGGAGCTCGATCGCGTGCCGCGCCACGGTGGACAGCGCCTGCGCCGGCGTCGCCTCGACCCACCGCCCCTTGGCGGTGAGCTGGGGGGTCGCCGGCGGCTTGCTTGCCGTCCCGTTCACCAGGGCGAGCGCCTCGTCGTCGTACCCGTCGTCGGCCAGCCGGGCGGTGACCAGCGCGTAGACGGCCTCCCGCACCGCCACCGCCTGGACGAGGTCCGCCTCCTGGCAGGGGGAGACGGCGTCGACGATGCCGGACTCCAGATACCAGGCGTCGAGCCGGTCCGGGGCGTCCAGCGTCTCGAAGCGCGTGGTGCGGCGCGCCCGGAGCGTGCAGGCCAGGTCGAGCGCGGGGTTGCCGCACAGAAAGACATGCTTCACATCACCAGTTTGACAGGTGACGTCTCGCCGTGCAATGTCCGTCACCGCTCAGGCCGGTGACTGGCCGTCCGTCCCGTCGTCGAGCCAGCGGGGATGGTGCTTCCTGGCCCACGCGGTCGTCACCCAGCCCGTACGCATCCCGCGCCGCGCCTCCGGGTCCCGGTACGCCAGCCGGATGTGCCCGATCACGACGGTGGCGATCGCCACCGCCGTCAGGTCGTGCACGAAGATCGCGCTCGCACGGGGGATCCCCGGCAGCAGGCCGGTGAACCACATCAGCAGGCCGGTGAACGTCATGACCGGCACGGCCCCGGCGATCCACCCGGCGTAGACCTTCTGCCCGGCGTTGAACTTGCCGGCCGGGCGCGGGCCCGGGATACGCCCGCGTACCGCGCGCAGCCACTCCCTGTCGTACGGCGCCAGCCGGTTGAGCCTGCGCAGGTCGGCGCGGAACGCCCGCGAGGCGAGACCGAGCAGGACGGGCACGGGCAGCAACAGCCCCGACCACTCGTGCACGACGACCATCAGGTGGCGGCGGCCGACCAGCTGGGCCAGCGGCGGGAAGTACAGGCAGGCGGCCGTCCCCGCGCACAGCAGCATGAGCCCGGCGGTCGCGCGGTGGACCAGCCGCTCGCCCCGGCTGAACCGCCGCCGCGAGCCCTCAGGCCGCCGGGTCGAGCCAGCCGTCGACGTCATAGCCGTACTCCTCCCAGTAGCCCGGGATGACCTGGTCGGTGACGGAGATGCCGGAGAGCCATTTGGCGGACTTGTAGAAGTACATCGGGGCGACGTAGAGCCGAACCGGGCCGCCGTGGGCGTGCGTGACCGGCGCGTCCAGCATGTCCAGGGCCACCAGCACGTCGGCCCGGCGGGCCTGTTCGAGCGTGAGGCTTTCGCTGTAGACGCCGTCGAAGCAGGTGAAGCGGACCGCCTTGCCTTCGGAGCGCACCCCCGCCGCGTCGAGGAGGTGCGAGAGCAGCACCCCGGAGAAGGGGACGTCCGGCACCCGCCAGCCGTCGGTGCACCGTGCCTCGCCGACGACCCGGGTCTGGGGCAGCGCGCGCAGCCCGTCCAGCGTGTACGTCCCCGGCCGCTCGACCAGGCCGCCGATCTCCAGCCGGTAGTCGGCCGCGGTCTTCCTGGGCACCGAGGCCGCGACGCTGTAGTACCGGAAGCCGCCCGGGTTGGGCAGCAGCCCGCTGAGCCCGGTGGGGTCGTTCTGGGAGGCCGTCTCGAGGAGCCGTTCCCAGCCGCTCCGCACGAGAGGCGCGGCGGCGAGGCCGGCGGCGCCCGCGCCGAGCATCGAGAGCATCACCCGTCGCGCGATGGGCGGGCCGCTCTCCGCTGAGTGTCGTTCATGAGTCACATGGGCGATTCGAGCAGCCGCGGCTCCTGGCTGCGCGGAAAGGCGGAGTCCCGTAAGACTTCCGTCACTATTGTCCCCGAGTGCGCGTTTCGCTCGAAGGCGTCAGCCGTTGAGCGCGCTGGCGAGGGTCACGGCCGCGCTGACGAGGAGAGCGGCCAGCACCACCTTGCGGAAACGATCCGGATCGATCCGGCTGAAGATCGCGTTGCCGGCGAACCACCCCAGCTGCACGACGGGCAGGCCCACCAGCCCGATCCAGAGCGACTGGGTGTTCACCTGGCCGGCCACGGCGAACCCGATCAGGCTGAACACGCTGGTGCCGGCGAACACCGCCGAGAGGGTGGCGCGGAACTTGGCGGGCTCGTAGCCCATGCCCTGGAAGGCGGCGACCATCGGCGGCCCATTGGTGCCGGTGGACGTCGAAAGCGCACCGGACACGAGACCGACTCCCACCAATACGGGGACATTTCCGGGCACCTTCACGCGCCGCCACACCATCACCGTGCAGCCTAAGACCCCGACCCCGATCAGCGCCGTGAGCAATCGCTCGGACGTCACTCCGTACACCCAGAGGCCGATCGGCAGGCCGAGCACAATGCCGGCCATGGCGATCATGGCCACCTTCCACTCGGCGTGGTGACGCTGACGTACGGCGATCGTGATGGTCATGGCCAGGGCGGACATCGTGGTGGAGACCACCGCTGTATGGGGGTCGACCGCGAGGGCCAGCAGCGGGGTGGCGACGAGGGCGTACCCGAATCCGGTCACGGCGTGCACCGTTGAAGCAATCAGGATGATCACGGCGGCGGCAAGCAGCGTGGACACCTATCACACTTTGCCATAGATCCATTTAAATGATCCAGTATTGTCAGGGGTCAATTAGGAGCGAATTACATGAGTGGTCAGGAATCTGCGAGTTACGTCGTCAGCCCGTCACTCGATGACGACCAGGCCGTCATCTTCGTTCCCGGTCTGGGAGGCCGGACGAAGTTCGTGGACCGGTGGAACGAACCGGGCCGGGAACCCGTCATCCGAAGGGCCGGCTGGAGCGAGCCGATGAGCGTGCCCTCCGTCGACGTCCGCGGCGCGGCGCTCGCGTCCCTCGTCGCGGACTCCGGTGCCACGGAGGTCGTGCTCGTGGGCCACAGCATGGGCGCTTTGGTCTGCCTGGAGGCGGCCAAGCACCTGGAGCGGCAGCTTCGCGGCATCGTCGTCATGTGCCAGTACCCGCCGCATCGCACGCCTGTCTCGCCTCTGGCGGAGCTGCCGGACCGGGCGCTGGCCGAGGAGATCGAGGCGCCGCCGCACATCCTGGACACGGTGGCCCTCCCCGAGTACGCACGTCTCTGGCGGTCCGAGTACCGCCTCCTCAACCGCTATCTGGAGTCGGACCCGCGCCCGGTGCTCAACGCGCCGATCGTCGCGGTCGGCGCCAGAGACGATGCGAGCTCCTGGGACACCGAGTGCCTCGACGACTGGAGCCAGTACACGACGGAGTGGCTCTCGGTCCACCTGATCGACGGCGGCCACCAGATCGTCGAGGACCTGCCTGCCGAGACCCTTCGCGAATGGGTCAGGAAGGTTCGCGGCTGAGCAGCCGCCGCAGCTCGGCGGACAGCTCGGCCACCGTCGGGTGGTCGAAGATCACGGCGATGCCGACATCCACGTCGAAACCCCTGCGGATCTCCTCCACCAGCCCCACGGCGGCGAAGGAGTCGCCGCCCAGCTCGAAGAAGTCCTCGTCGGGGCGGACCGACTCCACACCGAATTCGGCGCACCACATCTCCGTCAGCCGGGCCTCCAGCGACACCTCGTCCGACGGCGCTCCATCCGAGATGCGATCGGGCGACGCGTCCTCTTCCGCATCGTCGTCCGGCGTGACCTCGGGGTTCTTCAGGACCGCGTCCTCGCCCGCCAAGGTGATCGCCACCTGTCTGTGGCCGGGCCCGCCCAGGATGCGCAGCAACATGCCGACCCCGGCCGCGGGCGTGATCCCCGGGTCCCGCTCCTCACGGTAGGTCTCGGCCGCGACCATGGACTCGTCGACGCGGCGCATGGTGAAGCCCCTGACTTCGACGGCGACGTCACCGCCGGCCGTCAGCACGTCGATGTCGGCCACGATCGTGTCCGAACCGCTCGGGCGCCGGCGGATGTGGCTGTACGCGAGCCCCGGGATCGGCCGGTGCACCACGATCGACTGGTACGCGAAGGGCGCGTGCGGAGGCTCGTGGTCAGGATCCCGCGCCAGGGACACCGCCGCGTCCAGCAGGGTGGGATGCAGGGCGTGCTCGTCGAGCTCGTGGTCGAACGCCTCGGGAAAGGTGAGTACGGCGAGCTTCGTGCCGGCGTCCTCCCCGGAGGTCCAGATCTCCTCTCCCGGCCACCGCGGACCGATGGTGAACAGCCGGTTGTCAGGGTCGTTCGCGGGCACCCGCCGCTCGGGCAGCGACGCGCGCAGCCCGTCCAGGTCCACCGTGTCCGCACTCGCGTCCGCCAGCCGGATCTCACCCGTCGTGTGGACGCGGTAGTCGCCGGGGGACGGCGGGAGCGGCGCGGAGCGGACGGTGAATCGCCAGAGGTCCTCATGCGGTTCGAAGCCGACCTCGAGCGACACGGGCTCCGGGGTGGTGATCGGCTGCCGGAAGACCATGTGGCGCAGCTGCGCGGGCCGCCCGTCCGGGTGATCGACCGCCTCGCGGAAGGCGCGCAGGACGAAGTCGACCTGGGCCGTGCCCGGCAGCACCGGCACGCCGTTCATCCGGTGCTCGTCCAGGATCGGATAGTCCTCGGCCGACAGCGGGGTCGACCACCGGCGCACCTCCGCCCCCGGTCCGGAGCGCCCGGCCTGCGGCTGCCGCCCCTGGCGGGCGGCCATGCCGACCTCGGCCCAGGACGGCCAGTTGATGGTCATCGAGGCGCAGCCGGCCAGGGGCTGGCGGCGCACCATCGCGTCGAGGAAGGCGTTCGCCGCGGCGTAGTCGGCGCTGCCGACCAGGCCCCTGAGCGCCGCGCGGCTGGAGAAGGCCACGAAGAAGTCGAGGTCCGTCCGGCCCCGCAGCACCTCGACCAGGGCCAACGTACCGTGGACCTTCGGCGCGAGCGTCGCCGACACCTGCTCCCGCGTCCGGAACTGGAGCATGCCCCCTCCCGCCACGCCGGCCAGGTGGAACACCCCGTTGACGCCCCCGAAGGAGTCCGACGCCCGGTCGATCGCGCGCCGCAGCGCCTCCACGTCGGTCACGTCGCAGGCCTCGACGCGGCACTCGGCCCCGAGCGCCCGGATCTCGGCGAGCTCGGCGTCGTGCCCGCCTGTCGCATGGCGACCCAGCAGCAGCAACCGTGGTCGCATCCCGGTGTCCGCCAGCCCGCGCGCCACGGCCAGGCCGAGGCCGCCGAGCCCGCCGGTGATGACGTAGGCGCCCCCGCGCCGCAGGTCGGCAGGGCCCACCCCGCCAGGGACGAGCTCCCGCTCGCCGGGGACCCAACGCCGATCCCCGCGCAGGGCGACGATCTCCGATCGCTCGGGGCCGCGCAGCTCCCCGAGCAGCCGGTCGTCGATCGCGCCGCCCTGGACGTCGACGAGCTTGCACCTGGCACGCGGGTTCTCGAGCATGTAGCTCCGCAGGAGCCCGAGCAGCATGGCCCGCACCGGGTGCACGGTCTCGCCGCCTGTCACGTCCGCGGACAGCTCGGTGACCACCAGCACGTCGCGGGCACGCTTGTCGGGCGCCCGCCGGGCCGCTTCCTGCAGCAGCTCGACGATCCGGTGGAAACCGGCGTCGAGCTGGTCGTCGATGTTGCTCAGGTCAGGCTCGGCCGGATCTCCGAGCTGCGTCGCGTCGACGATGAGGTCCGGGTATCGCCGCGACTCTCTCAGCTCGTCCAGCAGCCGGACGACGTCCGCCGGGTGCCGGGGGCGGATCACGAACTCGTCCGCCGCCCCCGAATACGAGGAGCCGTGCCGCACCCGTAACGCGTCCCACCCGGCCTTGCCGAGCAGGGCGGCCAGCTCGCCGGCTCGTCGCGGATCGTCGGGCAGGAACACCAGCGGCCGGTCCCGGGCGGGAGTGTCGCGGTACCCGCCCGGTGCGGCCTCCACCCACGTGGGCAGCCGGTACACCGCGCGGCCCGCCGGCTCCGTCGCCTCCTGAGCGGGCGGGCCGCCCGGCGACGCCCGCTCGATCCAGTGCCGCTCGCGCTGGTACGGGTAGCCCGGCAGAGGCACGCGCTCACGCGGACCCGTGGCACTCAGCGCCGACCAGTTCACGTCCGCGCCAAGGGTCCACATCCGGGCCAGCGCGTTGAGGAACGAGGCGCGCTCGGTGGCGCCCTTCGACGGGCCGTTCGGGAGCGTCGGCACCGCCAGGTGCCGCTTGGCGCGCACCTGGGGATGTGACCGTACGAGGGTGGTGAGCGTCCGCCCGGGGCCCACCTCCACCAGCACCCGGTCACCGCCGGACAGCACGGCATCGAGCGCCTGCTCGACCAGGACGGGCCGGGTGAGCTGCCGGACCCAGAAGTCCACGCTGCGCAGCTGCGCCGCCTCCACCAGGCCGCCCGCGGACGCGGAGCAGACCGGCCAACGCGGGCTGCGTGGCCGGATGCCGTCGAAGGCCGATCGGAACCGCTCGGCGGCGCCCGTCATGGCCGGGGTGTGGAAGGCGTGCCGCGCTCTGAGCCGGGAGGCGGCGAGCCCCGTCCCGGCGAGGACCTCGTCCTCGAAGCGGCGCACGTCCTCCACCGAGCCGCCGACGACCGTCTGCCGGTCGCCGGTCACCACGGCGACGCCGAGGCTCCCGAAGAGCAGCGGCGTCACGGTGTCCAGGTCGGCCGCGACCGCCACCATCGCGCCCTGGGGCGCCTCGCCCAGCGCCCGGGCCCGGGCGCTCACCAGCCGTACCGCCTCCTGGAGGGTGAACACCTCGGCGAGCGCGGCGGCCGCGAACTCCCCGATGCCGTGGCCGAGCAGCACGTCGGGCTCGACGCCCAGCGCCAGCCACAGCCGGCCCAGCGCGTACTCGACGCTGAAGAGCAAGGCGGTGTCCTCCGGGCCTTCCGACGCCCCCTCCCAGATCTGCCGCTGCGCCAGCCCGTGGGCCTCGAAGAGCTCGAAGCACTCGTCGAGTGCCGCGCCGAACGCCGGTTCGGTGCGATAGAGCTCCGCCGCCATGCGGGCGTGCTGCGCCCCTTCTCCCGGGAACAGGAACACGGTGCTCCGGTCCGCCGGCTCCTCCGGCGTGACGATCCGCCTCGCGCGGTCGAGCACGGCGGTGGCCGCGTCGGACAGGCTCTCGACCACCACGGCGCCTCGGACCGGGTGCGGCGTGCGCCCCTGCTGCAGCGTGTACGAGACATCGGAGAGCGGGTCCGCGCTCTCCTCGAAGGAACGGGCGAGCCGCTCCGGGTAGGCCTCGGCCGCGGACGGCGTCCGTCCTGACCACACGATCAGCTGCGTGGGTCCCGGAGCCGGGGCGACCGCGCGGGGCGGCGCCTCTTCGAGGATCGCGTGCGCGTTCGTGCCGCCGATCCCGAACGAGCTGACCCCCGCCAGGCGGCGGCCCGCCGATCGAGGCCAGGGCCGCAGGGTGTCGTTGACGAAGAACGGTGAGTCCCCGAGCCCGAGGAGCGGGTTCACCTCCTCGAGGTTGATGCTCGCGGGGATCTGCTCATGGTCCAGCGACAGCGCGGCCTTGATCAGCGAGGTGATCCCCGCCGCGTGACCCAGGTGGCCCACGTTCCCCTTGATCGATCCGATGGGGCACCGCCCCGACGCCGCCCCGAACGCCTTCCGCAGCGCCGCGATCTCGATGGCGTCACCCAGCCGGGTCGCGGTGGCGTGCGCCTCGACGTACCCGATGTCCCCGGGACCCACGCCGGCGACCTCCATGGCTCTCAGCACGACCTCCGCCTGCCGATCGGCGCTGGGGGCGGTGAAGCCGACCTTGTTCGCGCCGTCGTTGTTGACGGCCACGGCGCGGATCACCGCGGAGATCCGATCGCCGTCGGCCAGGGCGTCGGCGAGCCGCTTGAGCACCACGACGCCGACGCCGCTGCCGAAGATCGTGCCGCCGGCCGCCGCGTCGAAGGGGCGGCAGTGGCCGTCCCGGCTCAGCGGGCCGTCCTGGGCCCACCAGTACCCGTGACCGACGGGGAACTCGACGTCGGCGCCGCCGGCCAGGGCGACGTCGCACTCGTGGAGGCGAAGCGCGTTCACGGCGAGATGCACGGCCACCAGCGAGCTCGAACACGCGCTCTGCACGGTCATGCTGGGACCGTGCAGGTTCAGCTTGTACGAGACCAGCGTCGAGGCGCTGTCGGGGTTGTTCCACATGCCGGCCGCCATGCCGGTGGCGCTCCGTAGCGCCTCCACGTTGCCGAAGACGCGGCCGATCCCGTAGCGGTTCGCGGCGACCGACGAGAACACGCCCGCTCTGCCGAGTCTCGAAGCGTCGTAGCCGGCGTTCTCGACGGCGGCGTGCGAGGTCTCCAGGTACAGCCGCAGCTGCGGGTCGCACGCCTCGGCCTCACGCCGGGTCAGGCGGAAGAACTCGGCGTCGAACAGGTCGATGCCCTCAGGCTCCGCCACTGCCCGCACGTAGGCCGGGTCGTCCAGCGCTTCGCGCGACACGCCCCTCGACCGGAGCTCGTCCGCGGACGGGAAGCGCACTGCCTCCTCCCCGGCCACGAGGTTGCTCCAGAGTTGCCGGGTGTCGACCGCGGCCGGGAAACGACCGGCCATCCCGATGATCGCGATCGGCTCAACGAGGTCACCCATGTCGTCCTTCTTTCAGGTTCTCCCGCAGGTGATCGGCAAAAGTGTTCAGGGTGGGATATTGGAAGACGAGCACGGGAGAGATCTCCGTTCCGAGACGCACGGAGACCTCCGCCACGAAACGCATGAGAGACATCGAGGTGAAACCGGCCTCGAAGAACCCGCCGTCAGGGTCGATCCGTCCTCCGCCTCGGCCGAGAGCGGACTGCGCGCTCTCGTGCAGCACCTCCCACAGCGTCGCCGCCCGGTCCGTACCCTGCCCGCCAGGCGAGTCGCGCACCTCGATGCTCGAAGGCACGACCGCGGGGTCCAGGCAGTCGCTGAGCACCGCACGGACCTCGTCGCCGTCGACCGCCGCCGTGGGGCCGCGCACGACGGTCAGGCGTACGGATCCGACCCCGTTGCCGTCCTCGACGAACGTCGCCGTCGCGTCGACGACGCCGGCGACCCGGGCGGCCGCTCCCTCGATCTCGTCCAGCTCCACGCGCGTGCCGTTGACCTGGACCTGCCGGTCCGCCCGCCGGAGGAAGCACATCGAGCCGTCCGGCAGCCGGCGGACGATGTCGCCGGTGTCGTACCAGCGCCGGCCGTCGTGGCCGGGAGCCGGCAGCGGGGTTCCGTCGGTGTAGCCGAGCGCGCAGGCGGCGGCTTCCACGTGCAGCCGGCCCGCACTGTCGATCTTGACAGAGGCGTGGCCGAGCGCGCGTCCGATGGGAACCGGGTCCTCGCTCGCGACCCCCTCACCAGGCGGCACCTGGTGCATGCACACGACCTGCGGGGTCTCCGACGCGCCGTAGCAGTTGGCGATGGTGGCACGCGGGGCGAACCGGGCCGTCGAGCGCAGCGCCGCCGCCGTGAGCCGGGCCCCCACCGAGCAGACCAGCCGCAGGCTCTCGACCGGAAGCCCCGACGAGCCCGCCATGAGCTGGAGGAGGACCGGCGAGCCCTGGAGCACGGTGATGGAATGCCTGGCGAGCCAGGCCGCCGTCAGCCGGGGATCCGAGGCCGTGCGGCCGTCGGGAATGAACAACGTCGCGCCGGTGAGCCAGGGCGCGATCAGCTCCCGCAGGCTCGGGTCGTGGCCGGGCCTGCTGAGAAAGGCGATCCGATCGGATTCGTCCATGGGCAGTTCCTTGAAGAACGCCACGCCGGCGGCCTCGAAGGCCGCCCGTCCGACGACGATGCCCTTGGGCCTGCCCGTCGTGCCGGAGGTGAAGAGGACATGGCTGACTTCTCCCACGTCCTGGCCATGGAGCTGCCGGCCGGTGTCCAGCGGCTCCAGACCGGTCAAGGTGGGCCCGAAGGCCGCCGCGGCACCGGTGGCCGTCAACGCTCCGCGTACCCGTTCAGGACCCCAGTCCCCGAGGATCGCCGGGACGGCGCCCGCGCTCCAGACCCCCACGATCCGCGCGACGAACTCCGGGCTCCGCTCCGCCGGCACGCCCACCACGCGGCCCTCCAGGCGGTGAGCCCGCACGGCGTCGCCGACGTCCTCGCTGAGCGCGGCGACGTCGCCGAAGGTGATGTCACGGCCCTCGTGGACCAGGGCGACCCTGCCCGGGTCGCGTGGCACCCGTCCGAGAAGCCCCGGCGCGGCAATGCCGGCCGGGTCACGGACAGGACTGATCAGCTCGTCCCCTCGGCTCACGCTAGCCTCCCTCGGATCGGGTCATAACAGCTCATCCCACGCCGAGTGGAAGTACCGGGGGTGCGCGCCGCGTAGCTCGCTCCAGTGCTTCCTGCGCTGCTCCGCCGGCGCGGTGTCGATCCGGCGGTCCGGGCGATCTCCGGCCGCCGCCCACGCCAGGTGCGTCAGCGGGAGCACGGCCGAACCACGCCTGGCCTTGCCCAGCTCCGCCCCGGCGCCGGTGACGACGCTCGACAGCCCCATCGCATAGGCGTGCCTGACGGGTTCGTAGATCGCCGCGTTGAAGTACACGAACGGGTCCGGCGCGTCGTCGTCGAGGCGTCCGAAGTCCGTCACGTGCAGCCGGTCATGCCAGCGGCACAGGACTCCGGCGCCGACGACGTGGCCCCGCACCCGGCACAGCACGGCCGTCGCCGCGGCGTCTCCCAGCGCGGACGAGTACTGCGCGAGGCGGCGCGTGACCGCGTCCACGCCGTACGCCATCCCGTGCTTGGCCCGCACGTTCACGATCATCGGCGCGACGGTCGCGATGGCCTCGCGGAGAGGGACGGTCTCGGTCGCACAGGTCCTGGCGAAGAGCCCCACCTCCCTGCGGACGCTGGTGCGGGTGTTCCGTGGCAGCGTCGCGAGGTAATCCTCGAAGCCCTCACCGGGGAGCACCAACTCGGTCTGCGCGACGCTCGCCAGCCGGTGGTGATCTCCGTCGCCGACGACCGGAGCGAGATCTCTCCATGAGGAGGCGTCGAGGAACAGGAAGAAGGTGTACGGGAGCCCGCGCTCGGCCGCCACGGCGCCGGCGGCGTCCCGGAGCGCGCGCAGGACCGCCGTCCTGGTCGTGGCCGGCAGGGTGCGGTCGACGATGAGCCGCGTGCTGAATCCCGCGCGGGAACCGGCCAGCAGTCCCAGCCGGCCGCCGGGCGGGCCCGCGCCGTGTAGAAGGTCCTGGAAGTGGAGCTCCGGCCAGTACAGGAAGTCACCACGACTGGGGAGCGGGTCATAGAGGGGAAGGGCGCCGAGGATCCGGGGGTGCCCGGGTTGACGGGCGATCAGGTAGGTGACGGGAGCTTCGCCGGATTGCTCCAGAGCCCGCAGCCACGCGCGGCTCTGGAACAGGTCCCCCGGGTCGGCGACGTCATCCCACGCGCGCCCGGCGATGTCGTCCAACGAGGGGACGCGCTCGACCGTCACGAGCCCGGGCACTTCTGGCTGTATTTCTGGAATTTTCTGGTGCGTCATCGAAACACCGCAGTCACGGTCAGCCGGGCTCGTGATGGAGCCATTCGAGCAGGTCTGGCTCCGCGAACTCGGCTATCCGGCGGTCGTAGTGCGCTCGATCCTCAACGGTGAGGAACTGCTGCCATTGGCCCGACTTACCGCTGCGGAAAAAGCGTTCGCGATCGCGGATGTAGCCCAGTTGCTCATCGGGTGCGAGTTCCTCCGCGCGATTTCGCATCTGTTGGAACGTTGCTGCCTCGACCAACTCCGGCCACCTGCTCTCGTCGATCTCGATGCCGAGCCGTCCGGCGAGCCGTCGCATCTGGCCGGGGAGGTCCTCGGAGAGTTCGGCGTAATGGAGCAGGATGACGTTCGGCTCCGAGCGGCGGACCCATGCGCGGCTCTGCGTCCAGATCAGCGCGCGCAGCGAGTCGAGGTTGGCGTACGGCGAGTCGTCGTTGTCGACCCAACGTAACAAGTACGTCCGTTCGTCGAGGAGGTCCCTCTCGTCATGGCCGTCGACCGGGGCCTCGGCCGCCCCGTTGCCGGGGTTGGCGGCCTGGTGGATCAGCCGGCGGATCACCTCGCGCTTGAGGTTCTTGCCGTGGCTGCGCAGGGAGATGGCGACATCGCGCGGATCCCGGCCCACCGTGATGTAGGTGACCTGCGGATCGGTGGGGATGCCGTCGAGCGGGATGTGGGTCTTGATGAAACGGCGGTGTCGCTGCGCGGACAGGTGGTCCCAGACCTCCTGCTTCGGACGTACGAGCATGTCGATCCACGGTGAGAGGCTCGACAGCGGCGCGGGCAGCTGAGGCGTCTGGAAGACCAGGAGCGCGCAGATCATCTGGGTCCAGGTGGTGCCGCACTTGGCCGGGGAATTGATGACGATGTCGCCAGGCCGGAATTGGAACCCGTCCCACCGAGAGCTGTCCTCCATCGGTGTGAGGTAACGAGCTAGATGCGTCGTCATTTGTGTGAGTTTAATCACTGCACATGAGTTACGGAAGGTATCTGATTGTGCGTGTTCATTCCGTATAAGAAATCGCGATTTGGCCACATTACTGATCTGACTAGCCGGGAATTGTTCCGGTAAACCCCCTGTCTGGACATTTGATGATCAAATTGCGGGCTCACCAACCGCGCAGGGAGTAGGCGGTCACCTCATCGGGCAGTTCGGCGACGCGGGCCAGCGCGCCGGTGCCGATGTTCCAGCCGAGCAGCCTGTCCCCGCTCTCGAGGATCACCGTGTCCTGGCCGATCCAGCCGCGTACGGGACAGCCGCCCTTCCCGCACCTCGCGTCAGGAGCGTCGCCCCAGGGCAGGAGCAGCGTCCTGACCACCCGTCCCGTGTCGGCGTCGGCCACGACGACCACGTCGGCGTTCCCCGGCTGGTCGCCGTGGGCGGACGCGGTCCTGGCGACGAGGTTGCCGCGCTGCCATCCGTGGTTGCCCAGGACGCCCACGGGCATGCCGCCCTCGCCGGTGAGGCCCCGGACGTCCAGCACCACCTCCGACCCGCCCTCCTGGATGACCGTCCAGCCGCCTTCGCCGGGCGAGACGATCCTCAGGTCGCGGTAGCCCGCGACACCCGTGAAGCCCCGGTACGACTGCCGCCGCGCCTTCCCCGTGGCCAGGTCGAGCAGGTAGTTGGCCTTCTCCTGCTCGACGAGGAGTTGCTCGCCGCGCCAGAGCACCACCTCGTTGAACCCCGGCACCTTGTAGCGCCTGGTCTGGCCGATCACCAGGTCGACGACCACCACCGCGTCCTTCTGTGGGAAGGCGGCCATCGTCCCGTCGGGAGAGAGCGAGTTGGGCTTCAGCGCCGTCCCGCCGTTGCCGGCCGAGTCCACCGAATCGCTCAGCTTCACATCGAGGGGGACACGGCCGCCGGACTTCATCAGGTAGATCCGCCCGGCGCCGAACTCGGCCAGCGCCAGCACGGGTCCGGGAACCGAGGTCACGGCGGGGATGCCGGCCCATTTCTGCGGCAGCCCGGTCGCCAGCGTGGGCAGCCCCGCCTCACCGCCGGGCGGCGGAGCCGTGTCCATGGGCGGGGTCGACGGGATCGTGGGCGTGGGGGTGACGCTGGGGTACACGGTGATGCCGCGCTCGACCGGCTCCGGGGACACGACGATCTCCACCGCGACGAGCGCGGTGAGCGTCGCGGCCACCGCGATCGCAGTCCACCGGCGGCGGGCCCGGCTCCGCGTGCCCTGCCGCCACAGCTCGCCCGCGCGGGACGGCCCCTCGGGCAGCGTCTCGGCGAGATCGTCAAAGAGCTCCCGCAGCCTCTGGTCCGTCATATCAACACCTCTTCCAGCTCGGGAGCGACCTCGCGCAACCGCTTCAGCGCCGCGTGCGTCTGGCTCTTCACCGTCCCGGGCGAGACCCGCAGGATCGCGGCGACCTCCCCGACGGGCAGGTCCTCGTAGAAGCGCAGCACCAGCACCGCCCGCTGCTTCACCGGCAGCCTGGCCAGCGCGCGGGCGAACACCACCTTCAGGTCCGACGCTCCCGAGGTGTCGTGATCCGCCAGGTCGGGCGGCTCCCCGTAGGCGAATTCCCGCCGCCTCCGCCAGCTGGACGCCACGTCCCTGTACAGGGTGGTACGCACGTAATTGACCGGGTCGGTATGCACTTTCGACCAGCGGCGCGCCAGTTTGATCAGGGCATCCTGGAGGACGTCCTCGGCCAGATGCCTGTCACCGCTGATGAGGATGGCCGCCCGCAGCAGGCGCGGGTGCCAGGCGGCGACGAAGGCTTCGAACGCCTCGGAATCCGTCATGTAGACAAGACGTCCCAGAGGGGGTGAACGGTTGGGGCCTCCGCGAAATCTGGTCCGTGGTGACGTGAATCACCGTCACCGGCGCCTCTTCGGTGTCACACCTCCCGGCCCGATTTCGTCTGGTGAGTGAGGCACGTTTGAGGGGGCTCACATGCGTTCGTTGCCGGCCAAGCGCCGCTCGTTTCAGTTCTCCCACTGGTCGTTCATGTTCGCCGAGATCGCCGTCTGGTCGTTCGTCGTCCTGGCGGTGACCGGGGCGGTGCTGATGGTGTTCTACGACCCCGGCATGTCCCAGGTGACCTATGACGGCTCGTACGGCCCGCTGCGCGGACTCCTCGTCAGCAGGGCCTTCGACTCGACCATGCACCTGAGCCTGGAGGTGCGCGGCGGCCTGCTCATCCGCCAGGTCCACCACTGGGCGGCGCTCGTCTTCGTGGCGGCCGTCGCGGTGCAGCTGCTGCGGATGTTCCTCACCGGCGCGTTCCGCCGCCCGCGCACCGGGCAGTGGCTGATCTGGGTGACGCTGCTGGCGCTGGGCATGGCCGCGGGCGAGACCGGCAACGCCCTGCCCGACGACCTGCTGTCGGGCGGGAGCCTGTGGCTGATCAAGTCGGTCGTGCAGTCCATCCCCGTGGTGGGCACCTGGGCGCTGTCGCTGCTGTTCGGCCCGGACTTCCCCGGTGACAGGGTCATTCCGGTCATGTACGGGGGCCACCTGCTGGTCGCCGTGATCATGGCCGCGCTGCTGATCGCCCGTGAGCTGCTGGTACGCCGGCACGGCCACTCCCGGTTCGTCGCCTCGCTGCCGGCGCGGCGGAGCGTACGCCCGCTGATGGCGCTCGCGACGATCGGCATGCTGATCATCCTCGGGTTCGGGTTCCAGATCGCCCCCATATGGCTGTACGGCCCGGCGACGCCGACGCAGATCTCGGCGGGCTCGGTTCCCGACTGGTACATGGGGTTCCTCGACGGCGCTCTGCGGATCATGCCCGGGTGGGAGCTCACCGTCGGGGACTACACGCTCAGCCTCGCGGTCATCGTCCCCACGCTGGTGATCCCCGGGGTCTTCTTCACCGCCCTGGCCGCGTACCCGATGGCCGAGCGCTTCCTCGCCTCGCGACGCGGCCGCCGCGACGCGCTGGGCCGGCCCAAGACGACGGGCCGCATGGCCCGCGAGACGCTCGCGCGCGACCTGCTCGATCGGCCCCGCGAGACGCCGGTGAAGACGGCCGTCGCGGTCGCCGGCGTCACGTTCTACGGCCTGCTGTGGGCGGCCGCGGCCAACGACCAGTTCGCCCACCAGTTCCAGCTCACGGTCGATGCCGTGACGATCTTCTTCAGGTACGCCGTGCTCATCGGCCCCGTCATCGCCTTCGTCGTCACCCGGTGGATCTGCCTGGCCCTCCAGCAGACGGATCGCGACGTGGCCGAGCACGGAGTGGAGACCGGGATCATCGTGCGCTCCCCTGACGGCGGTTTCCACGAACGGCTGGCGCCGGCGCGGCGGGAGCCGGCGATCACCTCAGGGCGATGACAGGTACGCTCGCCCCGCCCACCGTCACACCGGCGAACAGGACATCGACGTGCGCGACACGCCCGCCCCGCGGCTTCCGAAACTGACCGAGGCCGAGCTGAGCGAGGAACAGCTGGCCCTCCACCGGCAGATCACCTCGGGTCCCCGCGCCGCAGGGCCCCAGCTCTTCGCGCTCCAGGACCAGGACGGGGCGCTCAACGGGCCCTTCGGCGTGATGCTGCACGCGCCCCTCCTCGGTGGCCCGCTCCAGGAACTGGGCGCGGCGCTGCGGTACCGCACGCGGATGAGCGCCCGCACCCGCGAGATCGCGATTCTCGCCGTCGCCGCGGCGACCGGGAGCGACTTCGAGAGGTACGCCCACGAGCGGGTGGGCCGCGCGGCCGGGCTCACCGAAGAGGAGCTGTCCACGCTCGCCTCCGGCACCTTCACCTCCGCCGACCCTGTCGAGGCGGCGGCCTACCGCCTGTGCCGGCGGCTGCAGGACGACCCGCGCCCCCTGGACGACGAGGAGTACGCGGTCGCGGCCGGACCGCTCGGCCGCGAGGGCGTCGTGGAGCTGGTCGTCCTCATCGGCTACTACCGCACCCTCGCGCAGCTGATGGACGTGTTCGCGATCGGCGCGCCACTCTAGCCGGCCCGCGGGTCCGTCAGGACGGGGACGGAAGCGCGTCCAGGTCGATCAGGTTGCGATCGGGGTCGGCGGCGTCGTACAGCACGCGAACGCGGGTCCGGCCCCGCAGGCGGGGACCCGGGTCGTCGCGGAGGTGGTCACTGGCCGCGGTGTGCGTCCGGCCCGTCCGCTCGTCCTGCCACGTCGCATGGACGACGTACGGGTGCCGGTTGTTCACCCGCACGCTGAAGTCGCGTCCCACGTGCTCGATCTCCGCCCACACCTGATGTCCCCGCTCCCGGAGCCAGGCACGCAGCCGCGTGATCCGCCGTCCCTTGACGAACAGGACCGTACCGATCGGGGTGAACACCACCCCCAGCCCGCCGAAGATCAGTGGAGCGAGGAACACCGACGAGAACGACGCGATCCGCGCGTCGGACGGATCGCCCGGGTCGTAGGCGACCGGCACGCTTTCGCCCTTCTGATGGGACGGCGGGTTGCCGCCGGTGGAGCTCTGGAACGCGTACCGCCTGCCGCCGACGGTGAACTCCACGGTCGGGTACCAGAACGTCGCGCGGCGGGTATGGCCGTCGGAACTCCGGGTCGTGCTGGTCCGCGCGGTCAGCTCGACCACCGTGCCGTCGGTCCGTCCGGCCGAGGCCAGGAAGCCCGCCGTGGAGGCGGCGATCGCGATGCCGACGCAGAGCAGCACCAGCCCGATCAGACCGAAGATCCCGCCCACGATGGTGAAGAGCCGTCCGTTACGCATAGGACGAGTGTGCCCGATCGGCCCCATGAGGGTCGCGGCGGTCCAGCCGGGAAACGGCTCGTCCAGGGCCCGGGTGATGGCGCAGTGACGGTGAGGTGACGGCCGGGTTATGGCCTGGGCCGACACTACCTGCAGAGGCTCTGCGGCTACAGGACGAGGAAGGCCGATGGCGACGAGATTCACCTATCCCGGTGTCTATCTTGAGGAGATCGAGAGCGCGGTCCGGCCGATCGTCGGCGTCGACACGTCCGTGGCGGCGTTCGTCGGCCTGGCGCTGGAGGGGCCGCGCACCCCGACGACGATCAACAGCTGGACCGAGTACGACAGCACCTTCGGCGGGCTGTGGACCGGCAGCGAGCTGAGCTACGCGGTCTACCAGTTCTTCCTCAACGGCGGCGCCAAGGCGATCGTCGTACGGGTCGGCGCCGACACCCAGTACGCCACCATCGACCTCGGTGACGGCGTCAAGCTGCGGGCCACGGCCCCGGGCACGGCGGGCAACACGCTGACGGCGACCGTCAAGCACGACCCCGCCGACAGCAAGCACTACACCCTGACGATCAAGGTCTCCGGCAAGGCGACCGAGACGTACGAGATCTCCGTCGACGCGGCCCTGCGCGGCAGGTGGCTGGACCGGGCGCTGGAGACCTCCCGGCTGGTCGGGCCGGCCGACGGCAGCGCGGTCGACAAGCGGCCCCCCGAAGGGGACAAAACCGTCACTCCGGCGGCCGACGTGACACTCAACGCCGCCGACGTGATCGGCGACCCGGTCCGGCGCACCGGCATGCAGGCCCTGCTCGACGTGCCGATCTTCAACCTGCTGGTGATCCCGCCGCAGCTCGCGCCCCCCGCGTCCGGGAGCCCCGACGACAGGGACGCCCGCTGGGCGCCGGTGATCGACGCGGCGGCCCGGCTGTGCGTGGACCGCAGGGCGATGCTGCTGCTCGATCCGCCCTTCTCCTGGACCAGCGTCGCCAACGCGACCTCGGGGGCGGGCGCGGGGCTGCCGGTCACCGGCGCCGCCGGGCGCAACGCCGCCGTCTTCTACCCGCGCCTCACGATCTCCGACCCGGCGGGCGGCCCCGACCTGACCGTGGGGCCCATCGGCACCGTGGCCGGGGTGTTCGCCCGTACCGACACCCTGCGCGGGGTGTGGAAGGCGCCGGCGGGGGTGGACGCGGCGCTGGCCGGCGTACGTTCGGCGACCGTGGCGCTGACCGACGCCGAGAACGGCGGCCTCAACCCGCTGGGCGTCAACTGCCTGCGCACCTTCCCCGTCTACTCGCACGTGCTGTGGGGGTCGCGGACCTGCCGGGGCAACGACGAGGTGGGCGACCCGTGGAAGTACGTCCCCGTCCGCAGGCTCGCCCTGTTCATCGAGGAGACGCTGTTCCGCGCCACCAAGTGGGTGGTGTTCGAGCCCAACGACGAGCCGCTGTGGGCCTCCATCCGGCTGAACGTCGGCGCCTTCATGGACGGCCTGTTCCGCCAGGGCGCCTTCCAGGGCAGGACGGCCCGGGAGGCGTACTTCGTCAAGTGCGACAGGGAGAACAACCCGCAGGCCGACATCGATGTCGGCGTCGTCAACGTGGACGTCGGGTTCCAGCCGCTGAAACCCGCCGAGTTCGTGCGCATCCGGATCCAGCAGAAGCGTCCCGACGCCTGACGATCGGCCAGTCCCTAGGAGCGACATTGGTTCAGTTCTCCGTCAACACCACTCGCCTGGACCCGTACAAGAACTTCAAGTTCCGGGTGAAGTGGGACAACAAGTACGTCGCCGGGATCAGCAAGGTCAGTGCCCTGCGCCGGACCACGGAGGTGGTCGAGCACCGCGACGGCGGCGACCACTCCAGCTCGCGCAAGTCGCCGGGCCGCACCAAGTACGAGCCGATCACCCTGGAACGCGGGGTCACCCACGACCCCGAGTTCGAGCTGTGGGCCAACAAGGTGTGGAACTACGCCAACGCCCAGGCCGGCCCCGACCAGCGCGACCGCGAGGTGGCGCTGGCCGCCTTCAGGAAGGACCTCGTCATCGAGGTCTTCAACGAGGCGGGCCAGAAGGTGCTGGCGTACCAGGTCTTCCGCTGCTGGGTGTCGGAGTTCCAGGCGCTGCCCGACCTCGACGCCAACGCCAACGCCATCGCGATCCAGCACCTGAAGCTGGAGAACGAGGGATGGGTGCGCGACCTGAGCGTCACCGAGCCCACCGAGCAGGACTCCTGAGGGGCGGTCCTGGTGACAGTGGTGGCCGGTGCTGCTGAGCTGCTCGACGCGTGGGAGGCGGGCTGGGACCGCACGCCGCTGGAGCAGGGCCTCGCCCTGCTCGCGGCCGGTACGGGCCGCTCCCCGGGCGAGCTGGCCCACCTGACCGTCGGGCAGCGCGACCGGGCTCTGTTCGAGCTGCGTGCCGCGCTGTTCGGCTCCAGCCTGGACGGCGTGTCCACGTGCCCGGAGTGCGGTACGGACGTGGAGGTCTCCTTCGACCAGGAGCAACTGCTCGACCCGCCGTCCTCGGCGCCGTGCCGGCTGCCCACCAGCGCCGACGTCGCCGCCGCGCTGTCCGAGCGCGACCCGTGCGAAGCCCTCGTCGGCCGCTGCTCCGACGTGGAGGACATCGAGAAGACGGCCGCGGCCTGGGCCGCGGCCGACCCGTTGGTGGACGTCGAGCTGTGCCTGGCGTGCCCCGACTGCGGGCTGGAGTGGGCCGAGTCCTTCGACATCGTCAGCTACCTGTGGTCGGAGCTGGACGGCTGGTGCCGCAGGACCCTGCTGGAGGTGCACGACCTGGCCGCCGCCTATGGCTGGACCGAGCCGCAGGTCCTCGCGCTGAGCGTCTGGCGGCGGCAGTGCTACCTGGGGCTGGTGAGATCGTGAGCGGCCTGGTCCAGCGGCTGATCGCGCGCAGCCGCGAACCGGTGACCGGCATCCGCCCCCGCCCGGCCTCGCTGTACGAGGACCAGCCGCCGATGAGCCGCGCCCAGGCCGAACCGCCCGCCTTCTCCGACGTGCCGGACCCCGCCCCTGCCGCCCGGGTCTGCTCGGTGGAGAAGGCATCGACGTCGACTGCGGCCCGGGCCACCAGCTGCTCGATCTGTCGCTTGCCGATCACGTTGCCACAGCGCGCGCTG
>NZ_JBSFTC010000173.1:0-23297 GCF_053590415.1 Nonomuraea sp. NPDC003201 | reverse complement strand
CCAAGCAAATTTCCGTCAATTAATGACGGGGATATGCATGTGTATCTCATGCACTGGCTTTTAACACACTGTTGAGTTCTCAAGAAACGGACGCGAACATCCCCACCAAGATCTTGGTTAGACCCTAGTGCGGAGGCGCACATTTCATTTCCTTCAGTCTAGCAGATCCGGACGATCCTTGTCAAACCGCCCGATCCGGTAGCTTCCGGACTTGCCTCTCTTCGAGGCAACCCTGCTAACTTACTCCAACTTTCGGCGCTTGTCCAACCGTGCGGCTGGAACCGTCCGAAACCGGGGGTAGATCAGAAGGGGTGTCAGGGCAACCGCCCTACGTTGAAAACTGTAGCAGCCCCGACGGCGTCGAAGGTCCATCTTAGGTAACGAATGGACCTTCCCCGCGTTCGTATGGTTCAAACCCCGAGCCCGGCGAGCTGTGCCTCGAGCCGCGCGATGTCCGCGGCGGCCTGCTCGGCACGGCTCCTGACCTTGGTGACCACGTCTTCCGGCGCCTTGGCCATGAACTGCTCGTTACCCAGCTTGGCGGCCACCTGAGCGGCCTCCTTGCGGGCGACCGCCAGGTCCTTCTCCAGGCGCTTGCGCTCGGCCACGACGTCGATGGCGCCCGCGGTGTCGATCTCCACGGTCACCCCGCCCACCGTGAAGCTCGCCGTGGCGCTGAACGACTCCGCCGGCTCCGTGAGGCGCAGCAGCGACCGGATCGCGCTCTCCTGGCCGACGAGCGCAGTGCCCGCCAGCCCGAGCCGGGCGGCGACCTTCTGGCCCGGCTTGAGCCCTTGATCCGAGCGGAACCTGCGGACCTCCGTCACCAGCTCCTGCAACGCCCCGATCTCCGCCTCTGCCGCAGCGTCGGTGAAGCGGGCGTCGACCTCCGGCCACGGGGCCGCCACGATCGACTCACCGCCCGTCACGGCCCGCCAGAGCTCCTCGGTCACGAACGGCACGAGCGGATGCATCAGCCGCAGCAACGCGTCGAGCACGTGGCCGAGCACCAGCCGAGTGTGTTCGAGCCCTTCGCCGAGCTGGATCTTGGCCAGCTCCAGGTACCAGTCGCAGACCTCGTCCCACGCGAAGTGGTAGAGCAGGTCGGACGCCTTGGCGAACTCGTAGTCCTCGAAGGCCGCGTCGGCGGTCGCCACCACGGACTGCAGGCGCGACAGGATCCACCGGTCGGCCGCCGTCAGCTCGGCCCCTTCCAGCGATCCCACGGCCGCGCCGTTCATCAGGGCGAACCTGGTGGCGTTCCAGATCTTGTTGCAGAAGTTACGGGACCCGGCCGCCCACTCCTCGCTCACCGCGACGTCGGCGCCGGGGTTGGCCCCGCGCAGCAGGGTGAAGCGGGTGGCGTCGGCGCCGAAGCGTTCGATCCAGTCGAGCGGATCGACCACGTTGCCGAACGACTTGGACATCTTCTTGCCGTACTGGTCGCGGACCATGCCGTGCAGCGCGACCACGCGGAACGGCGGCTCGCCGTCCATGGCGTAGAGCCCGAACATCATCATCCTGGCCACCCAGAAGAACAGGATGTCGTATCCGGTGACCAGCACGGAGGTCGGGTAGAAGCGCTGCAGTTCGGGCGTCGTGTCCGGCCAGCCGAGCGTCGAGAACGGCCACAGCGCCGAGGAGAACCACGTGTCGAGCACGTCGGAGTCCTGCGTGTAGCCGGCGGGCGGCTCCTCGTCAGGGCCCACGCACACGACCTCGCCGTCCGGCCCGTACCAGACCGGAATGCGGTGCCCCCACCAGAGCTGCCGGGAGATGCACCAGTCGTGCATGTCGTCGACCCAGTCGAAGTAGCGCTTGGCCAGCTCCGGCGGGTGGATGCGGGTGCGGCCGTCGCGGACGGCGTCGCCCGCCTCCTTGGCCAGCGGCCCGACGTTGACGAACCACTGCAGCGACAGCCTGGGCTCGACCACGGTCTTGCAGCGCGAGCAGTGGCCGACCGAGTGGAGATAGGGGCGCTTCTCGGCGACGATGCGGCCCTCAGCGCGCAGCGCGGCGACGACGGCGGGCCTGGCCTCGAAGCGGTCGAGCCCCAGGAAGGGCCCGTGTGCGGTGATGACGCCGCGCTCGTCCATGACGGTGATCGACGGCAGGGAGTGACGCCGTCCGATCTCGAAGTCGTTGGGATCGTGGGCCGGGGTCACCTTGACCGCGCCGGTGCCGAAGGTGGGGTCGACGTGCTCGTCGGCGACCACGGGGATCATGCGCCCGGTGAGCGGCAGCTCCACCATCGTGCCGACCAGGTGCGCGTACCGCTCGTCAGAGGGGTGGACGGCCACGGCCGTGTCGCCGAGCATCGTCTCGGCGCGCGTGGTGGCCACCACGATCTCGTCGGAGTAGCGGATCGAGACCAGCTCGCCCTCGTCCTCGCTGTGCTCCACCTCGATGTCGGAGAGCGCGGTCAGGCAGCGCGGGCACCAGTTGATGATCCGCTCGGCGCGGTAGATCAGCCCGTCGTCGAACAGCTTCTTGAAGATCGTCTGCACGGCCCGGGAGAGCCCGGTGTCCATCGTGAACCGCTCGCGCGACCAGTCGACGCCGTCGCCGAGCTTGCGCATCTGACCGAGGATCCGGCCGCCGGACTCCTCCTTCCACTCCCAGACCCGCTCGACGAACGCCTCACGCCCGAGGTCGTGCCGCGACTTGCCCTCCTTGGCCAGCTCGCGCTCGACGACGTTCTGGGTGGCGATGCCGGCGTGGTCCATGCCCGGCAGCCAGAGGGTCTCGCGCCCCTGCATGCGGGCGCGCCGCGTCAGCGCGTCCTGGATGGAGTGGTCGAGCGCGTGGCCGATGTGCAGGACGCCCGTCACGTTGGGCGGGGGCAGGACGATGCTGTACGGCACGCGCGAGCTGCCCGGGTCGGCGGTGAAGTGCCCCTGGGATACCCAGCGCTCATAGCTCCGGGTCTCGACGTCGGCCGGGGTGTACTGGGTGGGCAGCTCTGGCGTTGTCACGGTGACCAATTCTAGGGAGGTGGGAAAGCAAAACGCCCCAGGGATCGACTCCGCCGGGGCGCTTGCCGTGGTTTATGGGATCAGGCCGACTTTTCCCGCGGCGTGCGCTGCTGCTTGGCGGCAAGCTGGTCGCGGGGTACGAGCGTCGGGATGGCGTGTTCGAGGACGGACTCGCGGGTGATGACGACGCGGGCCACGTCTTGGCGCGACGGCACTTCGTACATCACCGACTGGAGCACTTCCTCCAGGATCGCGCGCAGTCCGCGGGCGCCGGTGCCGCGCAGGATGGCCTGGTCGGCGATGGCCTCGAGGGCGCCGTCGGTGAACTCCAGCTCCACCCCGTCGAGCTCGAGCAGCTTGCGGTACTGCTTGACCAGCGCGTTGCGCGGCTCGGTGAGGATCTGGATGAGCGCCTCGCGGTCGAGGTTGTGCACCGAGGTGATGACGGGCAGACGCCCGACGAACTCGGGGATCATGCCGAACTTCAGCAGGTCCTCGGGCATCACGTCGCCGAAGATGTCGGCCGTGTCGACCTCTTCCTTCGAGCGGATGATGGCGTTGAAGCCGATGCCCTTCTTGCCGATGCGCGACTCGATGATCTTTTCCAGACCGGCGAACGCGCCGCCACAGATGAACAGCACGTTGGTGGTGTCGATCTGGATGAACTCCTGGTGCGGGTGCTTGCGGCCGCCCTGCGGGGGCACGCTCGCCGTGGTGCCCTCCAGGATCTTCAGCAGCGCCTGCTGCACTCCCTCACCGGAGACGTCGCGCGTGATCGACGGGTTTTCGCTCTTACGAGCGATCTTGTCGACCTCGTCGATGTAGATGATGCCGGTCTCGGCCTTCTTGACGTCGTAGTCGGCGGCCTGGATGAGCTTGAGGAGGATGTTCTCCACATCCTCGCCGACGTATCCCGCCTCGGTCAGCGCAGTGGCGTCGGCGATGGCGAACGGCACGTTGAGCATCTTCGCCAGGGTCTGCGCCAGCAGCGTCTTGCCCGAACCGGTCGGCCCGAGCAGCAGGATGTTGCTCTTGGCCAGCTCGAGGCCGTCGTCTCTGCCCCGGTCGCCCGACTGCACCCGCTTGTAGTGGTTGTAGACCGCCACCGAGAGGGCCTTCTTCGCCTTGTCCTGACCGATGACATAGGCGTCGAGGAACTCGTAGATCTCCCTCGGCTTGGGCAGGTTGTCCCACTTGAGCTCGGAGGACTCCGAGAGCTCCTCCTCGATGATCTCGTTGCAGAGATCGATGCACTCATCGCAGATGTAGACGCCTGGACCGGCAATGAGCTTCTTGACTTGCTTCTGACTCTTTCCACAGAAAGAGCACTTCAGCAGGTCTCCCCCGTCGCCGATGCGTGCCACCCCAGATACTCCTTTGCGTGGGACCGCCCTGCTCCTGCGAGAGCAGTGTCTCCGGACATCCTCCGGACTTGGCCGAACCGCTCAGGTTTCGACGTTACCGTCTTCTGGGCCCTCAGTGAGCCCCCTAGCGGCGAGTCGCACCGGAACGTGCCCTATTGGGCAGCGCTCCGGTGCGTCACGTCCCGTCTAGGAAGCCACGGCCTGAGCGCGCTTCTTCCTGGACGGGATGATGTCATCGATCAGACCATACGCCTTTGCCTCGTCCGCGTTGAGAATTTTGTCGCGTTCGATGTCCTTGCGGACTTGGGCGGCGGTCTTCCCGGAGTGCCTCGCCACGATGTCCTCGAGGAGGTTTCGCATGCGAAGGATCTCGCGGGCCTGGATCTCGATGTCGCTGCCCTGGCCGCCACCCTCGGTGGACGGCTGGTGGATCAGCACCCGGGCGTTGGGCAGCGCGAATCGCTTGCCCGGGGTGCCGCCGGCCAGCAGCACGGCCGCGGCCGAGGCTGCCTGGCCCAGGCAGACGGTCTGGATCTCCGGCCGGACGAACTGCATCGTGTCGTAGATCGCCGTCATGGCGGTGAAGGAGCCACCCGGCGAGTTGATGTAGATGCTGATGTCACGGTCGGGGTCGAGCGATTCCAGCGTCAGCAGCTGGGCCATCACGTCGTTGGCCGACGCGTCGTCGATCTGCACTCCGAGGAAGATGATGCGGTCCTCGAAGAGCTTGTTGTACGGGTTCATCTCCTTCACGCCATATGACGTGCGCTCGACGAAGGAGGGGAGAACGTAGCGGCTCTGGATGTTCACTTCTCTGCTCCCCCTTAGGAGACCGGGCCCTGTGAGGGCACCTGCCGCGCACTGCGGACCACGTGGTCGATGAAGCCGTAATCCTTGGCTTCCTCGGCCGTGAACCAGCGGTCGCGGTCGGAATCGGCCTCGATCTGCTCCAGCGGCTGGCCCGTGTGGTGGGCGATCCGCTCGGCCAGTGTCTTCTTCACATAGAGCATCTGCTCGGCCTGGATGGCGATGTCGGCCGCGGTGCCGCCGATGCCTCCGGACGGCTGGTGCATCATGACCCGGGCGTGGGGCAGGCCATATCGCTTGCCCTTGGTGCCCGCGGTGAGCAAGAACTGCCCCATCGAAGCGGCCATGCCCATCACAACCGTGGAAACGTCGTTCGGTACGTATTCCATCATGTCGTAGATGGCCATGCCAGCGCTCACCGAGCCACCCGGCGAGTTGATGTAGAGCGTGATGTCACGGTCGGGGTCGTCGGCCGCGAGCAGCAGGAGTTCGGCGCAGATGCGGTTGGCGATCTCGTCGTTGACCTCCTGCCCGAGCACGATGATGCGCTCCCGCAGCAGGCGCTGGTAAAGCTGGTCCTCAAGCCGGAAGGACGAGCCGTTCTCACGGCCTCGCGACTCAGGCTGATAGAAGGTCGGCGGGCTGGTCACAGCGTCACCTTCCGATGCGTCGTAATCGATTGGCTTTGCTTGTGACCTTAACGCGCGCCGCGCACAGCTCATGCCCGGTCCCCGTACTGTTCGCTGACGGCGCAGGTTCAGCACGCCCTCCTGCGGCGTGGCTCCCTGAAGAGCCGCGCACGGCCTGCAGGCCGCGGGTCCGGCACCTGGAGGCCCCCCGAAGCCCTCCGGGTGCCCACGAGCCTTCTGAGGGCCTTACACGGCCTGCACGCTTTCTTCGGGAGCTCCCCCGAAAAGGCCGAAGCCCCCGAACCGGACGGTTCGGGGGCTTCGGAAAGAGCGGGAAGGCGGTTACGCCTCGGGCTTCTCACCGGCGGGCTCGTCCTCGGCGGCGGCCTCTTCCCCCACGACCTCCTGGCCGTTGATCTCGGCGTAGATCGCCTTGAGGTCCACCTCGTTGCCCTCGGTGTCGACGACCTTGGCGGCGTCGCCGAGCACGGACTTGGCCTTGTCGCGCACGATCTCGACCATGGCCAGCGTGAGCTGGTCGTTGTCGGCGAGGTGCTTGGCCAGCTCGTTGGGCTGGACGCCCATCTCCATGGCGCGGCGCACGACGAAGTTGGTCAGCTCCTGCTCGGAGACGCCCAGCTCCTCGGCCTTGACGATCTTGTCGAGCACGAAGCCGACCTTGATCGCGCGGGCGGAGTTGGTGTCGAACTCGGCGAAGCGCTCCTCCTCCGTCGTCTGGTAGAGACGGAAGAAGGCGTCGCGGCTCAGGCCGCTCTCGGCGATCTGGTGGTCGAGGTTGTGCTTGCGGGCGTCGACCTCGGCCTTGAGCGCGCTGTCCGGCAGCGGGATGTCGATCTGCTCCAGCAGCGTGTCGAGGGCCTTCTCGCGGGACTGCACGACCTGGTCGATCAGCTTGTTGCGGCGGGCCTGCTCGCGGATGCTGGTCTTGAGCTCGTCGAGCGTGTCGAACTCGCTGGCGAGCTGGGCGAACTCGTCGTCGAGCTCGGGCAGGACCTTCTCCTTGACCGACTTGACGGTGATGATCACGTCGGCCTCGTCGCCGGCGTTCTCGCCGCCGACGAGCTCGGTCTTGAAGCTCTTCTCCTCGCCCGCGGACATGCCCTCGAGCGCGGCGTCGAGGCCCTGGAGCACGGAGCCGGCGCCGACCTCGTAGGAGACCTCGCTGGCCTGCTGCTCCTCGATGTTGTCGCCGTCGATCTCGGCGCGCAGGTCCATGACGACGAAATCGCCGTTGGCGGCCGCGCGCTCGACGCCGGTCAGCGTCGCGAAACGCTGGCGCAGGGAGTCGAGCTGGGCGTCGACGTCCTCGTCGGAGACCTCGGCGGAGTCGACCGTGACCTCGAGGCCCTGGTAGTCGGGCACCTCGAAGTTGGGCCGGATGTCGACCTCGGCGGTGAACTCGATCTGCTCGCCGTCCTCGATCTTCGTGACCTCGATGTCGGGCTGCGCGACCGGGAACACGTCGACCTCGTCGACGGCCTTGCCGTACAGCTTGGGCACCGCGTCGTTGAGGGTCTCCTCCAGCACTACCGCCCGGCCGAAGCGCTGCTCGATGATGCGGGCCGGAACCTTGCCAGGCCGGAACCCGGGGACGCGCACCTGCTGCGCGACCTTCTTGTACGCCGCATCCATGCTCGGGCGCAGCTCGTCGAACGGCACCTCGACAGTGAGCTTGACCCGGGTCGGGCTGAGCTCCTCGACAGCGGTCTTCACGGAATGGTCTCCTTGATCAAGCTACGAGTGATCGCGGGCGCGTCCATCGGTTACGGCACACGCGCCGCGCCCACATGTGCGGTGTTGGGCATGCTCCGCCACGGCGGGATCCAACGCCGATGGCCAGTCTAGGGCAGATGCGTACCCAACAACGACGTCCGCGCCGTCACAAGTCGCCCGCGATCATCCGTTACCGTCCGTCAGAACTCGTCCGCGATCGTCCGCAACAGCTCGACCGTCTCGTCCGGAGTGGTGCTCACGGCGCAGAGCCGCTCCATCACCTCGGTGTATCGGTCCACGTCTTCACGCTTGTCGAGGTAGAGCGCGCTCGCCAACTGCTCGACGTACACGACGTCGGGCAGATCGGTGTCGGGGAAGCGCAGGACGCTGAACGCCCCGCCTTCCGCGCTGTGCCCGCCGAAGCTGAACGGCATGATCTGAATGGTGATTTTGGCCTGGCGCATCAGGTCGATGAGGTGCTCGATCTGGGCCCGCATCACCTCGACGCCGCCGATGGGGCGTCGCAGGGCGGCCTCGTCGATCACGGCCCAGAACACTGGCCCGTCCGGCCTGTCGAACATCCGCTGGCGCTCCAGCCGGAGATCCACTCTTCTGGAGATCTCCTCGGCCCCGATTCCCGCCGATCCGGCGGTCACGACGGCCCTTGCGTACTCCTTGGTCTGCAGCAGTCCTGGCACGAACTGGACTTCGTAGGTCCTGATCCTGGCGGCGGCCTCTTCAAGGCCGACGTACGCCTGGAACCACGTGGGCAGGACATCGTTGAACCGGTGCCACCAACCAGGCTCGTTGGCGGTGGCGACCAGGTCGAGTACGGCGGAGCGGGCCTGCTTGTCGACGACCCCGTAGAGGGTCAGCAGGTCCGCCACGTCCCGTTCTTTGAACCCCACTCGGCCCAGCTCCATGCGGCTGATCTTGGATTCGGAGCCACGGATGAGATGGCCCGCCTCCTCACGAGTGACGTTCTTCGCTTCCCTGAGCTTGCGCAGCTGGGAGCCCAGGAGGATGCGCAGCGCCGTCGGTCCGGAACCCGGCTGGTTCTGCGTCACTTTGCCTCCTATCAAGGTCCGCACACACAGTGACACCACATTGCCGGGTATGACAAGGTCTCAACCCCGTGTCCGATTAGGAGAGTTATGCCCCAAAACGCCGCTTGCTACTGCACAATGCAAGTGCACGTGCATTTGGGTCTTGCAGGTGCAGCGATCGTGACCCATGATGGCTTAGTGCATATTGGGCCAAACATGCACTAAGTCGGACTGAACGGGGAGGTATCGGCAGCATGGTGGAGGATCCTCTGGCCACTGCCGATGCATTGCAGATCACCCGTGACGTGGGCTTCGACCACCTGCTCATGGGTGGCAAGCCGTACACGACCTCGTGCCCGTTGCCCTTTCAGGCCGACTCCGTGAAGACGGCCAGGGACGTGACCCGCTCGACCCTCAAGGGCTGGGGCCTGCACGAACTCAGCGACGACGCCGCGCTGGTGGTGTCGGAGCTCGTGACCAACGCTGTGCGCTACGCGATGTACGCGGCGGGACGGCGGGAGATCGAGCTCTTGCTGATGCGCGTACAGCCGCACGTGCTGCTGGCGGTGGCCGACCCCAGCGACGAGGTGCCGCGCCCCAAGGAACCGGACTTCATCTCGGAGAACGGGCGCGGCCTCTACATCGTCGAGACCTACAGTCAGTGCTGGGGCTGGGACCCGCTGGCTCGGGGCGGCAAGGCCGTGTGGGCGCTGTTCCGCACCGAGCCCTGATCATCGCTCTCGTTACTCTCCGGTCACCCCGTCGATGCGCTCGCGCAGCAGATCCGCGTGACCGTTGTGCCGCGCGTACTCCTCGATCATGTGGATGAGGATCCAGCGATGGGTGCACTCCTGCCCTCTGTGGTCACCGACGGCGTCCAGCGGCGTGGCGTCCGAGATGGCGCGGGCGCGCTCGATCTCCTCTTCCCACGTGAGGAAGGCCTCCTTGACCGAGGCGGCGTCCACTTCCTTGAAGTCGGCGTCGTTGTCGCGGTCCTTGTCCCACAGCTTGGGGAGGTCCTCGCCGTTCAGCACGCGGCGGAACCAGGAGCGTTCGACGTTCGCCATGTGCCGGACCAGGCCGAGCAGGGACATGGTCGAGGGTGAGACGGAGCGCAGGCGCAGCTGATCGTCCGACAGGCCCGCGCATTTGACGGCGAGGGTGCCGCGGTGCCATTCGAGCCAGTTGTTCAGCGTGGTCCGCTCGTCGCCGGTGAGAGCGGGCGGGATCCGGGTGTCAGTCATGATGTCCGACCTTATCCAGCTCAGTACATCGAGATGTGGACGTGGTCGTAGTGGTTCTCGGTGACGCTGCCGCGGTCCGACATGGCCCGCCAGCCCGAGCCCATGTTGATGCGCTGCTTCCAGATCACGTACTTGACGCCGAGCTTGCCCTTGTTCTTGAGCGCCCAATCCGCGATGCGGTCGCCCAGGGCGTTGTTGATGGCCGCGGGCATCGTGCCGCCGGTGCTCATCATGAAGTCGCAGGCCCGCCCGAGCGGGTGCTCGCCGCTGGAGCCCGAGCGGAAGCAGCCCACCGTGAACGGCAGCTTGAAGTTCTTGGCCAGCTCCGCCTTCATCAGCCGTGTACGGGCCGTGATGTTGTCCGAGCCCGAGGGCAGTTCCGGCGCCCAGCTCCCGTCGGACTTGCGGCCGGGACCGAGCGGCACGAGGTCCTGGAGCTTGCTCTTGATGTCGTCGATGATGTCCTCGGCCTCGGAACGCTGCTCGGTCACGTCCTTGGCGTCCACGCCGATCTGGGTGGCCAGCGCGGCGGCCTCGTCGGAGGCCTTCTTCTTGTCGTCGCGGGCCTTGGCCACCCCCTGGACGAGGGCCTGCTGCTCGGCCGTCAGCTGCTCGAGCAGGGCGGCGCCGCCGCCGTTCTGGACCATCAGGACGGAGGGCAGCGACGGGTCGTGGTTCTGGTAGCGCATCCTGGCGAGGTCGCCGACCCGCTGCTCGGCGGCGGCCAGCGTCTTCTCCGCGGCCGCCAGCCGCTCCTTGGCCGCCTTGGCGGCCGCCTGCGCCTTGGACAGCTCGACGCGCTTGAGGTTGTACTTCTCGATGAGCTTGTCGATCTTGCTGTTGAGCTGCTTGAGCTGGGCGCGGAGCTCGGTCTCCGAGGGCTTGGGGGCCGCCGAGGCCGCGGTCGCCGGCAGGAGGGCGACGGCTGCGGCGGCGACGAGGCCGATGGCAAGAGTCGCGGGGGACGGAGCCGCCACGTGGATGTTCCTCTCCCTCTGCCGGCCGGGTTAGCTGACGGGTTCGGGCTGGGAGCTGCGTGCCCTACCACCGAAGTGGATTCACCCCAGGTGCGGGTGGGTCCCCGGCTCCCGGGCGACTCGCCCGGGATTAGGCGTGTGCCTGCTGTTACGGCCAGGCACAAAAGGGATATTAGTGGTAGATCACGAGTAACGCGACCCCCATTAGAAATCTAATAGTGATCTACCTGTGATCGAATCATCCTAGCGGCCTCCTCCGGCAGCACGTCGTTCACGAACGCCCCCATCGCGGACTCCGACCCGGCCAGGTACTTGAGCTTGCCCGGCGCCCGCCTGATGCTGAACAGCTCCAGGTGCAGATAGCCGAGCTCGCGGTCCTGCCGCACGGGCGCCTGGTGCCAGGCCGAGATGTACGGCATCACCACGCCGAACAGGTCGTCGAAGGCCCGCAGCACCGAGGTGTAGAGGGGCGCGAACGCCGACCGCTCCTCCTCCGTCAGCGCGGCCAGATCGGGCACCTGCCGGTGCGGGTAGATGTGCACCTCGTACGGCCACCGCGCGGCGGCCGGCACGAACGCCGTCCACAGCTCGTTGGAGGCCACCACGCGCGTCCCGGCGGCCCGCTCGGCGGCCAGCACGTCGGCGAACAGGTTCCCCTTCGTGTAGCGCCTGGCGGCGGCGAGCTGGAGCCTGGTCCTGGGCGTGACGTACGGGTAGGCGTAGATCTGGCCGTGCGGGTGGGCCAGCGTGATGCCGATCTCCTCGCCCCGGTTCTCGAAGCAGAACACCTGCTCCACGCCCTCGATCCCGGACAGCTCGGCCGTCCGGTCGGCCCACGCCTCCATGACCAGCTCCACCTGGCCGTCGGAGAGCTGGGAGAACGACGACGAATGCTCAGAGGTGAAGCAGACCACCTCGCACCGCCCCACTCCCGGCCGGACCTCACTCAGGCCCCCCACGTCTGTATAAGTCCCGAAATTGGTGGAGAAGGAGGGGAATCGGTTCTCGAACACCACCACGTCGTAGTCGTACGCCGGGATCTCCGACGAGCGCGTGTCCGACGACGGGCACAGCGGGCACTCGTTCGCCGAGCCGGTCGGCTGGAACGTGCGCGTCTGCCGGTGCCCCGCCATCGCGATCCACTCCTCGGTCAGCGGGTCGTAGCGCAGCTCGGAGGCCACCGGCCGGGGGTCGAGCACCCGCCGGTCGATCGCGCTCCGGTCGGCGTCGTCCCGCTGATCGAAGTAGATCAGCTCACGGCCGTCGGCCAGATGGGTGATGGTGCGCTTCACGAGCCCTCCGCGATGATCAGTTCTCCGGCCCGTTCGGCCAGCTCCATGCGTGCGTCCTCAGGCAGCCCCGCGTCGCTGACGACCACGTCGGCCTCGGTCAGCTCGGCGATGGTGCTGATGCCGACCGTGTTCCACTTCGTGTGGTCGGCGGGGATGACCAGCCGGTTGGCGGCCGCCACCAGCTCCCTGTCGGTCTCCGATTCCAGCAGGTTGGGGGTGGTGAACCCGGCCCGCACGCTCATCCCGTGCACGCCGAGGAACAGCGTGTCCACGTGCAGGCGGCGGATCGCGGCCACGGCCACCGGGCCCACCAGCGCGTCGGACGGCGTGCGCACGCCGCCGGTCAGCACGACCGTGCGGTCGGAACGCGGGTTGCGGTGGAAGACCTCGGCGACGGGGATCGAATTGGTGATCACCGTCAGCTCGGGGACGGCGATCAGGTGGCGGGCCAGCGCCCACGTGGTGGTGCCCGCCGAGAGCGCCACGGCCGTGCCAGGCCGGACGAGGCCGGCCGCGCGGCGCGCGATGGCCTCCTTCTCCTGCTGCTGGCGGGCCGACTTGGCGGTGAAGCCCGGCTCCTCGGTGGAGCCGGGGCCGAGGGCGGTGGCACCGCCGTGCACCTTCTCCAGCAACCCGCGCTCGGCCAGCACCTCGAGGTCCCGACGGATGGTCATGTCGGATACGCCCAGCTCGCGGACCAGGTCCGCGACCCGGACGCCGCCGTTGCTGCGCACGCGTTCGAGGATCGTCTGCTGACGCTGCTGTGCGAGCACGCCCGCTCCTTCCAACAGATTCCACCAAATTATGACACGGAATTGTTGGGGAATGTTAGTTCGCGTGCTGCGCTTGCGCTGGTCAGCACGGGCGGGGAGGCTCGTGGCGTAGCCGATCATCGGCCCGATCACCGGAGGCGAGCTTATGGCCAGGCGCTCACGCAAGGGCAAGGCACGCAAGAAGAAGAAGGCGAACCACGGCAAGCGCCCCACGGCGCGTTGACCGGGTGGCCGCCTCTTCCGGCGGCCACCCCGCTTTCAGCCCGGCAGCTCGGTCAGGGCCTGCTCGATGCGGTCCTGCGGCAGCGTGTAGTCCTCCAGGTGCCCGGCCAGGTAGCGGTCGTACGCGCCCAGGTCGAAGTGGCCGTGGCCGCAGAGCGCGGTCAGGATCACCTTCTCCTCGCCGCTCTCCTTGCACCGCAGGGCCTCGGCG
This sequence comes from Nonomuraea sp. NPDC003201, assembly GCF_053590415.1. Classification (NCBI taxonomy): domain Bacteria; kingdom Bacillati; phylum Actinomycetota; class Actinomycetes; order Streptosporangiales; family Streptosporangiaceae; genus Nonomuraea; species Nonomuraea sp. NPDC003201. The sequence continues at coordinate 10,023 of NZ_JBSFTC010000173.1, read as the reverse complement.
ATCGTCTCCGCGAGCGCGTGCGTGGGCTCCGGGGCGGGCACGATGCCCTCGGTCCTGGCGAAGCGGACACCGGCCTCGAAACACTCGCTCTGGGCGCGGGTGACCGCCTCGAACAGGCCCAGCTCGTACATGTGCGACAGCAGCGGCGACATGCCGTGGTAGCGCAGGCCGCCCGCGTGGATCGGGTCGGGGATGAACGCGTGCCCCAGCGTGTGCATCTTGAGCAGCGGCGTGAGGCCCGCGGTGTCGCCGAAGTCGTAGGCGTACACGCCGCGCGTGAACGACGGGCAGGCGGCCGGCTCGACCGCCCTGAACACGGTCCGTATCCGCCCGGCCAGCTTCTCGCGCAGGAACGGGAAGGTGAGGCCGGCGAAGTTCGAGCCGCCGCCGGTGCAGCCGATGACCAGGTCCGGCATCTCGGGCAGCTGTTCCAGCGCCTCCTCGCCGATCACGGTCTGGTGCAGGAGCACGTGGTTGAGTACCGACCCGAGCGCGTACCGGGCGTCGGGTGTGGCGGCGGCCACCTCGACGGCCTCGCTGATCGCGATGCCCAGGCTGCCGGGCGAGTCCGGGTCGTCCGCCAGCACCTTGCTGCCCGAGCCGGTGACGGGTGACGGGCTGGCGTGGACGGTGGCGCCGTACACCTGCATGAGAGAGCGGCGGTACGGCTTCTGGTCGTACGAGGCCCGCACCATCCAAATCTGGCATTCGAGGTCGAACTGGGAGCAGGCGAACGCCAGGGCCGACCCCCACTGCCCGGCCCCCGTCTCGGTGGTCAGCAGCCGCACCCCTTCGCGGGCGTTGTAGTACGCCTGGGGCACGGCCGTGTTCGCCTTGTGCGACCCGGCGGGCGAGACCCCCTCGTACTTGTAGTAGATCCTGGCCGGCGTATCGAGGGCCTTCTCGAGCCGGCGCGCCCGGATCAGCGGCGTCGGCCGCCAGAGCCGGTAGACGTCGAGCACTTCTCGCGGGATCGGGACGAACCGCTCACCGCTCACCTCCTGGCCGATCAGCTCCATCGGGAAGAGCGGCGCCAGGTCGTCGGGCCCCACGGGCTCGCGCGTCGCCGGGTGCAGCGGCGGCGGAGGCGGGGCGGGCAGGTCGGGAACGATGTTGTACCACTGGCTGGGGATCATCGCCCCAGTCTGCGCCGCTCACGTTCCGTGTTCCAGCATCACGCTTCGCGGGTCATGACGGCGAGTCTGCGGGGATGATCGGCCCTGACCACGACGTCGGCCGCCCGCTGGGGGCGGGCCTCACGCTCGTACCGCTCGTACGCGGGCAGCCGCCACCGCTCGTCCTCGGGCGTCCCGCGCTCCAGCGCCCCCGCCGACAGCCACACGTGCACGCTCACCTCGAACGCCAGCCCCCGTCCCAGCAGCAGCGTCCCGTCCACGATCAGCACGCCGCCCGGGGGCAGCTCCTCGTACGGCACCCGGTACGCCCGGTCGACGCGGCTGTCCCAGAGCCGCGGCAGCACCCGCCCCGAGCCGCCCTCGTCCAAGGGCTCCAGCACTTCCCTCCGGAGCGCCTTGACGTCGAGCCAGTCCTCGTAGAAGGCGTCCGGATCGGTCCTGCCGTGCTCCAGCCGCAGGGACGCGGGCCGCAGGAAGTCGTCCGCCGACACGCGCAGCACGGGCCGCCCGCGCAACCGGAGCGGGGCGACGAGCTCGTCCGCCAGCGTCCCGGGACGCGCCGCCGCCGCCCCGTCCACGGCCATCCGCACCCACCCCGGCCGTCCGGCGACCCGTTCGGCCAGCTCCTCGACGAGGCCGTCACGGGAGATCGCTCGCGCGCGCATGCCTACGATCGCAGGCCCGCCACGAACCGGTCCATCTCCGCGGTCACGTCCCTGAGGATCTCGACCGATCGGACCGGGTCCTCGAATGCCTCCAAGGCGTGATCGGCGCCGGGGACCTCCAGGTACGGGTGGCCCAGCCCACGCGCGACCTCCCCGTCCCAGAGCTTGTCGGCGCTCCCGCCCACCAGCAGCGTGGGCGCCCCGGTGCGGCGCAGCGCCTCGACGACGGCCTCATGCCTGAGCAGCGGGGTGAGCCAGATCGCGGGCAGCCCCCGCTCGGCGGCCAGCGGGGCGGCGAACGTGCCGAGCGACTTGCCGACCAGGAGCAGGCGCTCGGCCCGCTCACCGTCGAGGGCCTGCCGGGCCTGCTCCATGACCCAGCCGGCCGGCTCCCCCGCGTCCTGGGTCGCCGGCGACTGCCACCAGACCTCCCGCACGGACCAGCCGTGCCGCCTGAGGACCGCGCCGGCGAAGTGGAGGAGGGGACGGGCCGGCACGTAGCCCCTTCCGGGAAGCAGCACGGCCACCCGATCAGGATCGCCGTCGTGCCGCGTCGCAGCTCCGAAGATCCTTTCTGGCACCATCCCCCAAGGATAGGCACATCGGCGAAGGCCCGGTCGGCCTCAGGTCCTCACCTGCGCATCCAGCGGTGGACGGATATCCGGTGCCGAGCTCGCCCACTGTCTCGCCACACACGGACACCGGCAGTTCGAAGACTCCCGGGGCGATGCCCTTCGCGTGAAGAGCGCCCACGTACCGACTTCATCTCGGCGGACGCAACTTCGTGAAAGAACTCGAAAGGCCAGGCCGCTTACTCGCCGACCTGGCCTTTCGCCGTCTGGAGCGGACGACGGGAATCGAACCCGCGTAGCTAGTTTGGAAGACTAGGGCTCTACCATTGAGCTACGTCCGCGCGAACCGGTCGAACTCTGGTCTAGACTTCATCCGGTCGTTAGGGCGTAAGCGTACCGGAGTCCCGGAGCGCGTGCGCACTCGGCGAGGCGGGGCGTGGCGCAGCTTGGCAGCGCGCTTGCTTTGGGAGCAAGAAGTCGCAGGTTCAAATCCTGTCGCCCCGACCAGATCGAAGGCCACCTCCACCACGGAGGTGGCCTTCGGCGTTTCACGCCGGTCAGGGCATGCGGGCGATCAGCGACTTCGGGGCGATCCGGCGGTAGGCGTCGGCGACGATCTCCGCGACCTCCGTCCAGTCCACCTCCACGTCCAGGTAGACCCCCAGCCACCCCCGGTGCCCCACGTACGGCGGGCGGAAGAAGCGGTCCGGGTCCTCGGCCACCAGTTCCCCCTGCACCCCGGGAGGCGCGGCGCACCAGAAGGCGAGCCGGTCGTCGTGGTGGTGGTCGGCGAACATCACGAACGTCTTCTTCCCACGGACGAACCAGGTCGGCTCCCCGTGGCTGGGTCGTTCGGTGACCTCCGGCAGCGCGAGGCAGAGGGCGCGCAGCCGTTCCAGGGCGTCCATGGCGGGGGCGTCAGCCGGTCAGCGTGAGCGGGTTGACCAGGTCGGCGTAGACCAGCAGGCCGGCCATGATCATCATGGCGAACGCGATCACGTACGTCAGCGGCAGCACCTTGGCGATGTCCACGTAAGCCGGCTCCGGCCGGCGCATGACCTTGGCGTACGCCCGCTTGATGCCCTCCCACAGCCCGCCGGCGATGTGGCCGCCGTCGAGCGGCAGCAGCGGGATGAGGTTGAACATGCCGATCGCCAGGTTGAACCCGGCCAGCAGGTTGACGAAGAAGGCGATCTTGTTCGTGTTGGACAGGTCGGAGGCGAGGATCTCGCCGCCCATGCGGCCCGCGCCGACCACGCCCACCGGGCCCTCGGGGTCGCGCGCCTCGCCGGAGAAGGCCGCCTGCCAGACGCCGACCATCTTCTGCGGCAGGTTGACGATCGAGCCCGCCACCCGGCCCATCAGCTCGCCCATGTAGCCGGGCACTTGGCCCATACTCTGCTGCTGCATGACCTCCGTGGGCCGGACACCCAGGAAGCCGACGTTCTTGTCGATCTTCTTCGGGTCCTCCGGGTTGGGCCGGTCCTGGGCGATGAGCGTGACATTGAGGGTCATGGGCTTGCCGTCGCGGACGATGCCGAGCGCGACCGGGCCGGCGCCGTGCGAGCGGATCAGGCGGGTGGCGTCGTCCCAGGAGCCGATCTTCTGGCCGTCGAAGGAGACCATGCGGTCGCCGGCCTTCAAGCCCGCCTGGGCGGCCGGGGTGGGCTTGTCGGTGGGCTTGCACGTGTTGCGGTGCTCCGAGATCGGGATCACGCATGTGTCGGTCTCGGGCGACACGATCGGGGCCAAGGTGGGCAGGCCGATGCCGACCAGCAGGACGCTGAAGAAGACGAACGCGAGCACGAAGTTCATCGCCGGGCCGCCGGACATGATGATGACCTTCTGCCACCACTTCTTCCGGTAGAAGACCCGCTCCTCGTCGCCGGGGCGCACCTCCTCCTGCGCCGCTTCGCGGGCGGAGTCGATGAGGCCCTGGAACGGCCCCGTCGAGGCGCTCCTGAGCTTGGTCGGGTCGTCACCGGGGCGCGGCGGCAGCATGCCGATCATGCGGATGTAGCCGCCGAACGGGATCCACTTGATGCCGTACTCGGTCTCGCCCTTGCGCCGTGACCAGGCGGTCGAGCCGAAGCCGACCATGTACTGGGTCACCTTGACGCCAAAGATCTTGGCCGGCACGAGATGTCCGATCTCGTGCAACGCGATGGAGAACATCAGCCCGAGGAGAAAGAGGATGATCCCCACGATGTAGAGCCAGTTCATCTATGCGCGCTCCGTAGCCGACGACAGGGGTGGACGAACCGTCCGACAGCCCCAGGGTAGTCGAACAACCCCCGCTCCACGGCTTGCGTGCCATTTAGAGAGGATTGACAGTCCGCTATCAAACAATCACTCTGGGTGACGACGGAGGGGGTCGACTTGATTCAGATTCTGATAGCCGAGCACCTGCCCTTGGTCCGCCGCGGACTGCTCGCCACCCTGGAGGCCGAGCCTGATCTGCGCGTCGTCGCCGAGGTCGGTTGCCCCGAGGCGGCGGTGCGGGCGGCGCTGGCGTACGGGCCCGACGTGGCGGTCGTCGACCTCGACCTGCCGGGGCTGCCGGTGGCCGTCCAGCTCGCCGAGCTGGCGCCGCGCTGCGGGGTGCTGATGCTGTCGGCCCGCCCCAACCCCGGGCAGGTGCGCAAGGCGCTGGCGGGGCCCGCGCTGGGGTTCATGAGCCTGTGCGTGGGGCCTGAGCGCCTCGCCGAGGGAGTGCGCCAGGTCGCGGAGGGCGGCCGGGCCATCGAGGCGGAGCTGGCCGTGGCCGCGCTCCAATGCGCGACGAACCCGCTGACCCGGCGGGAGCTCGACGTGCTGCGGATCGCCGCGGGCGGCGCGCGTTCCACGGAGATCGCCGACCAGCTCTTCCTGTCGGTGGGCACTGTGCGTAACCATCTGTCGCGGATCATGTGCAAGACGGGCGCCCGCAACCGTCTCGACGCCGTACGCATCGCGAGCGACTCCGGGTGGATCTGAGACGGGTCCGGTGGAGCCGCGCCGCTCCCCCGGGCCCGAACCCCTAGAGGATCTCAGCAGCGCGAGGACGCCGCCAGTGAGCACGATCACGACCGCCCCGTGTGAAACGTCACCGGCCTAGGGCCGCCAGATCAGCACCAGCGCGCAGTCGTCGTTGTGGCCCGAGGACATGGCGTTGACCAGGGCCCTGGCGCCGTCGCGGAAGCCGGACGGCAGCAGCCGCTCCGCCTCCCCGAGCAGCCGGTCGAGCCCGGCGTCGATGTCGCGGCCCGGCTGCTCGATCAGCCCGTCGGTGTAGAGCAGCAGCGCGTCACCCTTGCGCAGGGTGCCGCTGTCGGGCTCGCAGTGCAGGTCGGGGACGACGCCGAGCACCACGCCCTTGGCCGTGGCCACCTGCCAGTTTCCGGTGCCTGCGTCGAACTTCACCACCGGTGGATGGCCGGCCGAGGTGATCGTGTAGTCGCCGGTGTCGAGGTCGAGGCGTACGTGCACCGCGGTCACGAAGCCCTCGTCGCCCCGCTGCCGGTGCAGGTAGGTGTTGCACGCGGGCAGGAAGTCCTCGACCGAGCCGAGCAGCCCGCCGAACGTGCCCGACAGCAGCAGCGCCCTGGTGCCCGCGTCGACCCCCTTGCCCGACACGTCGACCAGCGCGATCTCGACGGAGTTGCCGTCGCGCATGGAGACCAGGAAGTCACCGCCGAACGAGGAGCCGCCCGCCTGCTTGAGCACGACCTTGCCGCCCCAGTCCTTCGGCAGCGCGGGCAGCTCGCCCTGGCTCCTGAGCCGGTCGCGCAGCTCCAGCAGCATCGCGTCGCCGCGCAGCCCCTGGACGCCCAGCGTGCCCCTGGTGCGCGCCATGAGCACGGCCAGCACAGTGGTGAACCCGATCGTCACCATGAGCCCCAGCCCGACGCGGCCCACGCCCAGCGTGATCGCGATGTAGCCGAGCGCGGCCCCGACCCCCACCAGCAGCTTGACCAGGCTGCGCAGCCGGAGCTGGAGCCCGCCGATCAGGGTGACCAGGATGAGCAGCGACGGCGAGAAGAACTCGGTCGAAACCTTCGCCGCCAGGAACCCGATGACGAGCGCGAGCGTGGTCAGCGCGACGAGCAGGTTGCGGTCGCGGGCCAGCGGGCCACGCCGGACGAACCGCACGGCAGCCACCAGAAACGGCACCCGCACCAAGACCGCGCGGACCCGTGGCGGGATCAGCGGCGCCGGACGGGTACTCATGATGGGCCTGACTGTATCGGTCTGACCCGTGTTTGGGCAGCCCACTTGACCAAGGCCTTGATCATTAAGCACGTATATTGGGTGGCCGTCCCCCTTTGCCCGCTCCTACCGTGGACAGATGACGTATCCGATCCGTCCGATTGACGAGTCCGAGTGGCCGGTCTATTTCCCGGTCCTCGAAGAAGCGTTCGGCTGGACTCCGCACCCCCAGCAACAGGAACGGTTCAAGGCGGAGACCGAGTTCGATCGCACGCTGGCGGCCTTTGACGGCGATGTCATCGTCGGTACCACCGCCGTCCTGAGCTTCACCATGACCGTCCCCGGCGGCCGGCTCCCCGTCGCGGGCGTGACGAGCGTCAGCGTGCTCCCCTCGCACCGCCGCCGCGGCATCCTGTCCGCGCTGATGCGCAGGCAGCTCGCCGACATCCGCGATCGTGGCGAGAGCGTCGCCGCGCTCTACGCCTCCGAGGCGGCCATCTACGGCCGGTACGGATACGGCAGGGCCGCGCACGAGCTGTCGTTCCGCATCAACAAGGCCGGCTCCGCGTTCGTCGGGAACGCCCCCGTGGACCCGTCGCTCAGGCTCAGGGTGGCCACGCCCGCCGACGTCCGCGCCGAGCTGGAGCAGGTGTTCGCCTCCGTCGCGACCCGCCGCCCGGGTCGCTATGACCGCCAGTCGCACAGCTGGGACGCGGTGCTGGCCGACGAGGAGTTCGACCAGCGCGGCGACGGGCCGCTGCGCTCGGTGCTCGCCGAGGACGACGACGGCGTGCGCGGCTACGCGCTGTTCCGGATCACCGGGTCCTGGGACGCCAACGGCGTACCGGACAAGGGGCTGAAGCTGCAGGAGCTGGAGGCGACCGACCCGGCGGCCTACGCCCTGCTCTGGCGCAACATCCTCGACCGCGACCTCGTCTCCAAGATCGAGGCGGGCGGCAGGCCGGTGGACGACCCGCTGATCGCGCTGATCGCCGACCAGCGCCAGCTCCGCGCGACCTGGGCGGACGATCTGTGGGTACGCGTGGTCGAGGTCGACAAGGCGCTCGCCTCGCGCGCCTACTCGGCGCCGGTGGACGTGGTGATCGAGGTCGAGGACGACGTGTGCCCGTGGAACGCCGGGCGCTGGCGGCTCACCGCCGACCCGACCGGCGCCGAGTGCAAACAGGTCGAGGACGAGCCGGACGTGACGCTGCCGGTGGCCGCGCTGGGCTCGGCCTACATGGGCGACGGCCTGCTCGTGGAGTCGCTGGAGGCGGGCCTGCTGCGCGAGCACTCAAGCGGCTCGGTACGCGCGCTGGCCACCGCGATGTCGTGGAGCCCGAAACCGTGGTGCGGCCTCGTCTTCTGATGAGCCTGGCGTAAGGTCGAAGGCATGGCATTGCAGAGCCTGCAGATCACCGCGACCATCGCCATGCGTGCCCGCGACGTGTCGAAACCGTCGAAGGAGCAGCAGGAGGCCGCCGACCGGCGGCCTCTGCGCGACGAGATGCCCAAACGCGACGTCAAGCGCAAGGGCTAGGGCAGCGAGGGCAGCTGGCCGATCGTCTCGTACGTGGTCAGCTGCGCGATGCGCCTGCTGTGGCGCTCGCTGCCGGTGAACACCGTGGTCAGGAAGACCTCCACGAACCTGGTGGCGTCCTCCGTGGAGTGCATGCGCGCGCCCACGCTGACCACGTTGGCGTTGTTGTGCTCGCGGGCCAGGCCGGCCGTCTCCTCACTCCAGGCGAGAGCGGCGCGGATGCCGCGTACCTTGTTGGCGGCGATCTGCTCGCCGTTGCCCGAGCCTCCGATGACCACCCCCAGGCTGCCGGGGTCGCCCGCGACGCCCTCGGCCGCGCGCAGCACGAACGCGGGATAGTCGTCCTCGGGGTCGTAGACGAAGGGACCGCAGTCGGTGACCTCGTGACCGTGGTCTTTCAGCCAGGACACGAGGTGGTTCTTGAGCTCATAGCCGGCATGGTCGGCACCGATGTAGACACGCACCCGCCCAGTCTTCCACAGCCCCCGCGAATGAGCCTCGCTGGCTAGAGTAAGGACCTCTACCGTTGTCCAGTCCTTACGAAAGTAGATGTCCATGCGTGAGATCCGCGTCATCGGCGATCCGGTCCTGCGCACGCCCGCCGATCCCGTGACGGATTTCGACCGCGAGCTGCGCCGGCTGATCGACGAGATGTTCCAGGCGATGTACGCGGTCAACGGCGTGGGCCTGGCCGGCCCGCAGATCGGCGTGTCGCGCCGGCTGTTCGTGTACGACATCGCCGGGCGCAAGGGTCACGTGCTCAACCCGGTGCTGACCGTCGACGACCCGGAGGAGGTGACGGACGAGGAGGGCTGCCTGTCCGTGCCCGACCGGCAGACGCGGCTGCCGATCTACGCCCCGGTGGCGCGGGCCGCGGGCGTGACCGTCGAGGGGATCGACAGGCTCCAGCGTCCGGTACGGATCAAGGCCCGCGGGTCGCTCGCGCGCTGCTTCCAGCACGAGACCGAGCACCTCGACGGCAAGCTGTACGTCGATCGCCTGCCGCGAAACGAAGCCCGCAAGATCATGCTCCGAGCATAGGTTGGGCGCATGAGCATACTTTCCGGGAAAGGCGCGTTGGTCACAGGAGGATCCAGGGGAATCGGCAAGGCCATCGTGGAGCGGCTGACCGCCGACGGGGCAGAGGTCGTCTTCTGCTACGAGCGCTCGACCGAGGCAGCGGAGCAGGTCGCCAAGGAGACGGGCGCGCACGCCGTACAGGCCGATCTGGGCAGCAAGGAGGATCTGGCGCGGCTGTTCGACGAGGCCGGGTCGCGGCTGCCCGGGCTCGACATCCTGGTCAACAACGCCGCCGCCGTGCTCGGGCAGAAGCCGATGGCGGAGATCACGGACGAGGAGTACGAGCGGGTGTTCGCGGTCAACACCCGCTCGGTCTACCTGGCCATGCAGTGGGCCGCGCGGGTGATGCGCGACGGCGGGCGCATCATCAACATCTCCACGCTCAACACGCAGGTGCCCGCTCCCGCCCTGACGCTCTACTGCGGCAGCAAGGGGGCCGTCGAGCAGTTCGCCAAGGTGGCGGCGCGGGAGCTGGGCGGGCGCGGGATCACCGTCAACGTGGTCTCGTCCGGCGCCACCGACACGGACATGCTGCGGGGCGCCAACCCGCCGGAGGCGCTGGAGCAGACGGCGGCGATGACGGCGCTGCGACGGCTCGGGCAGCCCGGCGACATCGCCTCCGTGGTCGCCTTCCTGGCGGGGCCCGACTCGCGCTGGATCACCGGCCAGAACCTGAACGCCACGGGCGGCCTGATCGTCTGACCCACCCCCTTCCCGCCGGCGCCGCCCCTCACCCACGCAACCCGGGACCTCGGGCCGATGGTTGAGCCGGCGGTCGCGTACGACGTCCCAGAGCGAGCCCACGGCCCCGCCCTTCTCGTCCACCGCGCCGTACACGATCC
>NZ_JBSFTC010000172.1:0-23453 GCF_053590415.1 Nonomuraea sp. NPDC003201 | reverse complement strand
CGGACGGCTGCGCTGGCTGCAGGCCCCGCAGGCCGGGCCGCCTCCGGGCTTCTACCATCCGGCCCTGGTCGCGCACCCCGTGCAGGTCACCAACATGCGTGACACGTACACCGACCACGTGGCCGCGCACGCGCTCGCGCTCGTGCTCGCGCTGGCCAGGGGCCTGCCCAGGTACGCCCGCGAACAGGCCCGCGCGCGCTGGTCGCCCGACTGGGACCCCGGCGCCGTGCTGTCCATGGGCGAGGCCACCGCCCTGGTGGTGGGGGTGGGTGCGGTCGGGGCCGAGGTCGGCAGGTTGCTGGCGGCGTTCGGCACCAGGGTGGTGGGCGTGGACGCCCGGCGCGGCGGCCCCGTGCCGGGCTTCGCCGAGGTGCTGCCGGCCGACGCGCTCGACCGGCAGCTTCCCGAGGCGGACCTGGTCATCCTGACCGTTCCGCACACCCCGGCCACGGAGGGCCTGCTGGACGCGCGGCGGCTGGCGCTGGCCAAGCCCGGGGCGTACGTCGTCAACATCGGCCGCGGGCCCATCGTGCGGCTCGACGACCTGACGGCCGCCCTGGCCGAAGGGCGCCTGGCCGGCGCGGCCCTGGACGTCTTCGAGACCGAACCGCTGCCCGCCGATCACCCGCTCTGGCGGCGTCCGGACGTGCTCATCACCCCGCACGTGGGAGGCGTGGGGCCGCACGGTGAGGAGCGGCGCTTCGCCGTACTGCTGGAGAACGCCCGGCGCTTCGTGGCCGGGCGCGAACTGATCAATCTGGTCGACAAGTCCGAATGGTACTGAATCACGTGAACCGGATAGCACACGTCGAGACCTTCACCGTGGGCCTGCCCTCGCTGCGCGACTTCGCCGTGGCGGGCGGGTCCGTCGTCCAGGGCGGCCGCCCGGCCGTCAGGGTCCTGGTGAAGGTCACCGCCGACGACGGGGCCATCGGGTGGGGCGAGGCCACCCCGATCCCCTCCTGGACGTACGAGACCACCGAGTCCATCGTCTCCACCATCGAGAACTACCTGGCCCCGGCGGCCGTCGGCCGCCCGCTGTGGGACCTGGACGGGCTCTGCCGCGCCTTCGACCGTACGATCAGCAAGGGCTTCTCGATCGGCATGCCGCTGGCGCGCGCGGCGGTCGACGTGGCCTGCCACGACGCCTACGCCCGCAGCCTCGGCCTGTCCCTCGGGGAGCTGTGGGGCCGGCGCAGGCGCGACACCATCGAGCTGGCCTGGATCGTGGCCACCGAGTCGGCCGCCGTGGCCGCGGACTCGGTGGCCGAGAGCCGCGCGCTCGGCTACCGCCACGTCAAGGTCAAGGTCGGCCTGCACACCGAGGACGAGGACGTGGCCATCGTGGAGGCCGTGCGCGCCGCTGCCCCCGACGCCGTGCTCTGGGTGGACGCCAACCAGGGCTACACCGCCGCCGTCGCGCTCCGGGTGGCCCGTCGCCTGACCGACCTGGACGTGGCCGTCTTCGAGCAGCCGCTGCCCTCCAACGACGTCGCCGGCCTGCGCCGCCTGCGTGACGCCAGCCCCATCCCGGTGGCCGTGGACGAGAGCCTGCGCCATCCGAGCGACCTGGCGACGTTCGTCCGGCTCGACGCCATCGACGTCGCCGTCGCCAAGGTGCAGCGCTGCGGCGGGCTGACGCTGGCGCTGCGGCAGTGCCAGCTCGCGGAGGACTGCGGCCTGGCGATCATGGGCTCCGGCCTCACCGAGTCCGACATCGGGCTGGCGGCCTCGCTCCACCTGTTCGCGGCGTTCGGCGTGGACACGCCGGTGGACCTCAACGGCCGGCAGTTCATCACCAGCCCCTACGCCACGGATCCGGTCATCACGGTCACCGACGGTGTCGCCCAGGTGCCCACCGGCCCTGGTCTGGGGATCGGCGTGGACGAGGAGGTCGTCCGCGCGCTCGCTCTCTGAGCAGGCGTTCACGCGATCGCCTTGAGATCCCGGCCGGCGTGAGCACCAGGCACTGTAACGCGGGCCCCTGACGGTCAGGTCGTCGAGGCCGGGTCGTGTGGGCCGGCAATCGCGTCGTCGTCAACCCGCAGGCCGCTCCCTCAGGCATCATCGGCTGCGGCGGCGCGCTCGGCGGCATGAGCGAATACCTGCTCATCGAGAACGCCGTCGCCGACACGGTGCCGTTCGCCGTCGCCGCGCTCAACGAACCCATGGCGGTCGCCCGCCACTGCGTCAACCGCTCCGGGGCCGGACCGACGGACAAGGTCCTGGTGTTCGGCGCCGGCCCCACCGGCCTGGGTGCCGCGATCTGGCTGAAGCTGTGCGGGGTCGAGCACGTGACCGTCGCCGACGTCATCCCGCAGCGCCTGGAGACCGCCCTGGCCGTGGGGGCGGACGCCGTCATCGACTCCGCACGGGAGGACGTGGCCGCGCGCCTGACGGAACTGCACGGCCAGGGCACCGACTCCCCGGGCCGGCCCCGCCCCGGCACGGACATCTACATCGACGCCGCGGGCGTGGCCGCCGTCGTCAACACGGCGCTGTCGTCGGCGAAGTGGGGCGCCAAACTGGTCACGGTGGCTGTGCACACGAAGCCCGAGCCCATCGACCTGGGCGCGATCCTCCGCAGTGAGATGACCATCCTCGGCTCCCAGGGCTACCCCACGGAGATCTTCGAGGTGACCCGCCTCCCCACGAGAAAAGAGTAGGGAAAATGTGGGTCGTCGTCCGGAGGCTCTTCGTTGCACCGGTGAACCTCGATATCAAACGTAGACCGGCGTCACGCGCCTCGACGGCGGCGAGATATGCGCGGACCACCACGTCGGCCGCCGCGTCGGTGCGGCAGGTTCTCCATGACGAAGCAGTAGCCGGCTCGGATGATTTAGGCGCTGTTTGTCGCTTTCATGACCTTGTTCGGGTGGTGCGGATGTCAGCGTGAATGAATAGGGCCCTTTTCGAGGTCCGGCCGGAGAGGGGTACGACATGATGAGATGCCAGGTTTCGTGCGTCCTTCTCCTGTCGGCCGTGTCCGTCGTGCCGGCTCCCGGCGCGGCGGCAGCGGGGCACAGGTCGTGTCCGTCGCCGGGCGCGAGCAGGCCGACGGTCGTGCTGGTGCACGGGGCGTGGGCCGACACCTCCAGCTGGAGCGGGGAGGTGCAGGCGCTGCAGCGGGCGGGTCACGCCGTGCGGGCCGTGGCCAATCCGCTGCGCGGACTGACCGGTGACGCGCAGACCGTACGGGACTTCCTGCGGACCCTCTCCGGGCCGGTCGTGCTCGTCGGGCACTCCTACGGCGGCTCGGTGATCACGAATGCCGCCGCCGGCGACCCGCGCGTCAAGGCGCTGGTGTACGTCAGCGCCGCGGCGCCGGACGTCGGCGAGACCACGGGGCAGCTCAGCGGCACCGGCTCGGCGCTCGGCGGAGACCCGGCCACCCTTTACGATCGCGCGGCCTACCCCGGATCGAGCGGCGGCGCGGCCGACCTGTACCTGAAGCGGGAGGTGTTCCTCCGCTCCTTCGCCTTCGACCTGCCCCGCGAGACGGCCGACCGGCTGTGGGCCTCCCAGCGGGCCGCCTCGACGGTCGCGTTCACGACGCCGTCGAAGGCCGCGGCGTGGCGGACGATCCCGTCCTGGTACTTCATCGCCACCGGCGACCGGATCATCGTGCCGGCCTCGCAGCGGGCGATGGCCAAGCGGGCGGGCTCGAAGGTCACCGAGTTCCCCGGCGGCTCCCACCTCACGCTCATCTCGCACCCGGACGCCGTGACGCGGGTGATCGAGGACGCGATCTGCTCCGTACGCTGAATCCAGAGACCCCGCTCCCGCGAACAACACACAAAAGGGGATCCTGATCATTCGCGGAGGCGCTCGTGGGCGGTTCGCCGGGGGAGAGATGTGCGCAACGGATCGTGGTCGGTGCTGCGAGGGAACTGCCGGCGTGGCTGGTCGACGGCATGTTCCGCCTGCGCCACACGGTGTTCTACGAACGCCTGCACTGGGACGTCGACAGCTTCCACGGCAGGGAGCGCGATTCCTACGACGACTGCGATCCGGTCTACGTGATCGGTCATGCGGAGGACCGCCAGGAGGTCACGGGGTGCTGCCGGCTGCTCCCGACCGTCGGTCCCTACATGCTCCGCGACGTCTTCTCCGAGGCGTTACGCGGTGGCCGGGCACCGTGCGATCCGGCCGTCTGGGAGCTCAGCCGGCTGGCCACCGCGGGCGCCTGGTCCCACAAGGCCACGGTGGGCTTCGGGCCGCTCGCCCGCGCGCTGCTGCGGGAGGCGTTCCGCTGGGTCGACCGGCGCGGTGACACGGTGGTCGCGGTCTCGAGCGTGGCGGTGGAGCGCAGCGTGAACGCCATGGGCGTCGCGACCCGGCGCTTCGGCGACGGCGGGGCGACGCGGCTGGGCAGTCTGCTCTGCTCCGCCTACACCACCTCCACCAGGGACTTCCTGGAGAAGGTGGGCCAGTGACGTTTCGGCGGTGCCGGGCCGGATCAAATCTTCATTGACGTGCCGCAGGCCAAGAAGTTCATCTCGCCGAAACCCAAGGCGGGATCGCGCCGGATAGAGTCCCGCCATCCTCGACAACGTTGATCCTTTCATCGGCACCTCGGCGACCGACCTGCCCCGGGCACGTGGTCTGGCCGCCACTTGGTGGTGGCCGAAACCGCAGGTGGGCAACACGCACCCGGGAGCCACCTCGCCGCTCGGCATGGTGTCCGCCTGCGCCTACTCCGGCGCGTACCCGACGGGGTACGGGAGGTACACGAAGAACACCGAAGGCGTGCCCGAGGAGATGCTGGAGCGGCTGCAGGCGTCCGGGTTCACCCATTTCCAGCAGTCCGGCACCGGCGCGATCCGCAAGTACTACAACTACGTCCGGGTCACGCCGATGGTGCAGCCGCTGGACGCGCTGGGGGAGGCCTGGCCGCTGCACGACGAGGTGGCGGAGGCGGGCTACTACGCGGCCACCCTGGACACCGGGGTCCGCTGCGAGCTCACCGTGGGCGCCAAGGTCGCCGTGCACCGGTACACGTTCCCGCAGCACAGCAGCGCCCGTGTGGTGATCGATCTGTCCTGCGGCGGCCTGGACATCGAGCTCGGCCGTACGGTGCCGCTGCGGGCCCAGGTGGAGAGCATGGGCCACGGGCGGGCCCAGGGCACGGTCGTGATGGAGGGCGTCCCGCTGTCGGTGGTCGTGGACGTCGACAGCCCGGGCTGGCGGCAGATGCTCTGGTACGACCGGCGGCTCATCGACGGTGGCACGCGCCTCGACTTCGACAGCATCCGGCACACCACGCTGCGCCCTTTCGGCATGCTCTACATGGGCCCGGCCGCGCCGGGGCAGACCATCGAGGTACGGCTGGGGTTCTCGCTGCGCGGGTGCGACCAGGCGCGCGAGAACCTGGAGCGCGAGTGCGGGCAAGGGCAGCCGGCGTTCGACGCGGTACGCGCCGGGACGCGCGCCCGCTGGGGCGATCACCTCGACCGGGTCCAGGTCGAGGGCGGCACGCCGGCCCGCCGGACCGTGTTCGCGACGGCGCTCTACCACGCGCTGATCAAGCCGTGCGTCGCCGACGACGAGAGCCCGTTCTGGCCGACCCCCGGGCCGTTCGCGTTCGACGTGTGCACCATGTGGGACATCTACAAGACCCAGCTTCCGCTGCTCGCGGCCATCGCCCCCGACCGGGCCGCGGACCTGCTGGAGTCGCTGATCCGGGTCTGCGAGGAAGAGGGCAACTTCCCGATCGGCTACCGGATGTCCCGCGGCGCCGACCGGTTCTTCCGCCAGGCCAGCGCGCTCGCGCACACCGCGCTGGCGGACGCCCACGCGCTCGGCTGGGCGGGCCTGGACTGGAACTGGGCGCTCGTGCACATGGTCGACGACCTGCGCCGGATGTACGGCGAGGACTTCTTCGAGCACGGAGTCGTGCACCCGATCACCCACACCCTCGACCTCGCCTACGCCCACCACTGCACGGCACAGGTCGCCCGGGCGCTGAACGACCGCCGCCTCGCCGCCGACCTGGAGGACCGCAGCCGTCACTGGTCCAACGCCTTCGACCCCGGCACGGGGCTGCTGCGCGACTCGGAGTTCTACGAGGGCGGCAAGTGGAACTACTCGTTCAGGCTGCTGCACGACATGGCCGCGAGGATCGCCCTGGCCGGCGGCGACGCGGCCTTCATCGGCAAGCTGGACAGGTTCTTCGGCTTCGGCGCCGCACCGGTGACGCAGCCCGGCCGCCGCCCGCGCACGGCGGAGATGGCGGCCGGTTACGCCCTCAACCGGTTCGAGGGGCTGAACAACGAGCCCGACATGGAGGCGCCGTGGGCCTACCACTACGCGGGCCGGCCCGACCGCACGGCCCAGGTGGTGCAGGCGGCGCTGACCTGGCAGTTCGGCACCGGTCCCGGCGGGCTGCCCGGTAACGACGACTCCGGCGGCCTGAGCTCGTGGTACGTCTGGGCGTCGCTGGGGCTGTTCCCGGTCGCCGGGCAGAACCTGTTCCTGGTCAACGCGCCCGCCTTCGAACGGGCCGTGCTCCGGGCGGGCGGCAACGAGTTCGTCATCGAGACCAGCGGGCTCCGCGAGACGCCGATCGGCGTCGACGGCATCGAGCACGACCCGCCCGCACAATACGTACAGTCGGCGACCCTCAACGGCGAGCCCCTGCACGCGACACACCTGAGCGCCGCCACCGTGCACCGGGGCGGCCGGTTGCACCTGCGGCTGGGGCCGGAGCCGTCGGCGTGGGGCCGGGGGATCCGCCCGCCGTCCTTGTCCGATCCGCCCGCGACACCGGAGGAACCGTGATGACCCACCCCCGTCGCCGTCTCGTCATCGTGGTCAGGGCCGACCCGGTCATCTGCGGCCACTCCGGCGAGGCCCGCAATCTCGCCGAGGTGGCGCTGACCCGCGGGTTCGACGACGTACGGCTGCTGACCTGGCCGATCCCGACGCTGCAGGCGGCCGGGCTGCCGCTCAAGCCGCTGGACCGGCTGCTGCCGTACAGCGCCGGGATCACCGTGGAGCGGCCGGAGCCGGTCGGCGACTACCGGGTGCCCGACGGACGCCACCAGGCCGGGCTCACCGGCCGCCTCGTCGAGCTGCTCGCCGAGCCGTTACGCACGACCTGCCTGTCCATGTACCTCGCCCCGCACACCGCGGTGGTCGTGGACGCGGTCGCGGCCGCGCGGGCGGCCGGGTTCGCGCCGGACGTCCACACCATCGCGAAAGCCGTCGGCTCCGACGTCACCAACGTGATCCGCTCGTGCCTGCGGGAAGGCCGGTTCGGCGCGGCGACCGTGCTGTTCACCACCTTCCTGGCCAACGACGAGGTCGTCGCGGTCTCCGAGTACACCCGGGAGGAGATCGTCGCCTCGGCCGAGCAGGTGGACGCCCACTGCGGCACCACGTTCGCCGAACAGTGCCGGCGCCGCGTCACCGTCAGCTACCCGCCGATCGACTCCGCCGCCTTCCTCGACCCGGACCCGGCCCAGGTGGACGCCGCGCTCGCGCGACGCGGCCTGGAGCGCGACGGATACATCCTGTTCCTGTCCCGCGTGACCCGGGCCAAGGGGATCCACGACCTGCTGGCCGCCTTCGGCCGGATGCGCTGCCGGTCGCGGGTGAAGCTGGCCGTGGTCGGCACCGGCCCGGCGCTGGAGCAGGTGCGGGCGGCTGCCGAGGGCGACGACCGGGTGGTCCTCTTCACCGACGTCGACGACCAGGAGAAGCCGCTGCTCATGCGCGGCTGCGCGGCCTACGTCCTGCCCACCAAGCCCGAGCCCGAGTTCGTGGAGACGTTCGGCATCGCCCTGGCCGAGAAGATGCTCTCCGGCGGCGGGCCGATCGTCACCACCACGACGGGCGGGACCCTCGAGGCGGTCGGCGACACCGCCGTGGTCATCGAGCCCGGGGACGTCGCCGGTCTGGTCGCGGCCGTGGACCGGGTGGTCCTCGACATGCCCGCCGCCGAACGGCAGGACCTGGAGCTTCGCGCCCGCGCCCGCGCGATGTCCTTCGACCGGGTCGCGGTGTTCGACAGCTTGTTCCCACAGGGGACGCCCGCCGTCGCTTCTTGCTGATTTTGGACGTGTCTGAATAAGTCACGAACACGTCCATATGTTTCGTGGTAGGACGTACGAGCGAACGTAGGGATCGGCTGGATGTTGCGCTCGGCCCGCCCATGGTGCGCGCGCTCGCCGCGCGCCGCCGGGCTACGGGGCCGTCGACGGGGATGATCAGAGTCGGCCGCGTGCCGCGCGGGGGCCAGCCGACGACGATTGGAGCAATGTGCGACGAAAGTACTCTGTGCTGGCTGCCGCCTTCGTGGCGTTAGCGGCGCTTTTGCCCGTCTCGCCGGCCGCAGGCGCGGCCACGCGGGACGGAGCCTCGGGGGAGACCACGACAGGCAGCATCGCCTGGGCGCCCTGCGAGGAGGAGCCCACCGCCGAGTGCGGCAAGCTCGCCGTCCCGGTCGACTGGTCCAACCCGAACGGCGAGAAGATCGACCTCGCCATCGCCCGGCGCAAGGCCACGGACCCCGCGGCCCGGGTCGGCTCCCTGGTGATCAACCCGGGCGGTCCCGGCGGGTCCGGCGTGGAGTCCGTGTACGGCGCCACCTGGTTCACCGATGAGCTCCAGAGGCGCTTCGACATCGTCGGCTTCGACCCCAGAGGCGTGGGCCGCAGCCACCCGGTGATCTGCTCGGCGTCGGTGTACAACCAGATGCCGCACACCGTCATCTCCTCCCAGGCCCAGTTCGACGCCTGGGACGCCTTCACCAAGAAGCTGCACAAGGATTGCCGGGAGCGCACCGGTCCGCTGTACGACCACGTCGACTCGCGCAACGTGGCCCGCGACATGGACGCCCTGCGCGCCGCCCTCGGCGAGGAGAAGCTGACCTACTACGGCATCTCGTACGGGACGCTGATCGGCCAGATGTACGCCGAGATGTTCCCGAACCGCATCCGGGCGCTCGCGCTGGACAGCAACATGGACCACAGCCTCGGCGTCGCGGGCTTCCTCGCCACCGAGGCGGTCGCGGTCGAGGACGCGTTCGACGAGTTCGTGGGCTGGTGCGAGGCCGACGAGAGCTGCGTCCTGCACGGGCGTGACGTCCGCGCGATGTGGCGGGACCTGCTGGCCAAGGCGCGGCGCGGGGAGCTGTACTACCCGACCGCCCCGGACAAGCCGATGACGGAGCTGCAGGTCATCTACAACGCCGCGCTCGGCACCGAGGGGCCCGACTGGCGCACGCTGAGCGAGGTCATCAACTGGCTGAGCGGCGGCCCTGAGCCGTCGTGGGTGCCGCCGCTGCCGGGGCGGGGCCCCGTCGAGGGCGACGTGGCCGAGCTGCCGACCCGGATCCTGTGCCAGGACTACAACCTCCGGGTGCGGAACTACGCGGAGTACGCGGCTCTCATGAAGGTCTCCAACAGCCTGGCGCCCGACGTGCGGTACCACCCGTTCCCGTACGACGATCTGCCGATCTGCCTCAACTCGACCCCGACGAACCCGCCGCACGCGCTGCGGTACACGGGCGACGCCCCGATCCTGCTCGGGAACTCGCTGCACGACCCCGCCACTCCGTACATGTGGTCCGCCAACGTGGGCCGCCAGCTCGGCTCGAAGGCGACGCTGCTCACCTACGAGGGCTGGGGCCACCGCATCTACGGCAAGGACGAGTGCAGCACGGTGCCCATCGACAACTTCCTGATCTCGCTGACGGTGCCCCCGAAGGGCTACCGCTGCGAGGTGGGCGGCAAGGCCGAGATCATGGCCAAGCGGCAGCCCGGGCGGCTGTGGCCGACCGACCGGCTCAACTGGGGCGGCTCGTTCGTGAGCCCGTCCTTCAAGACGGCCGGCTGAGCAAATCACTGCTGACGCCGCCCATGGCCCGGGTACGTGGCCATGGGCGGCGTCTCGCTTTCCCGTCAGGAACGGGGCCGGCGGGCGTGCAGGACGAAGGCCGGGGGCCAGTTGCGCCAGACGGTGCGGCTGGGGACGACCTCCTCGAAGCGGTCCGCCAGCAGGTCGCGGAAGCGGCGCGCGGAGCTCAGCGGGACGGCGTGGAGGTAGGTGAAGGCGGTGAAGGCGCTGTACGGCCCGAGGATCGCGGTCGTCGCGTCCATGAGCTGCTGCTGATCGGCGGCCGGGAAGAGGGTCCAGGGCAGGCCGCTCACCACGACGTCGGCGCGCTCGATCCCGCGCTCGTCCAGGAGCCGCCGCAGATGCTTGGCGTCCTCCTGGATCACCTCGGCTCCCGGATAGCGGTGGCGGAGCAGATCGGCCAGGCGCGGGTTGAGCTCGATGGCCAGGTGGCGGCCGCGACCGTCGAGCCGGCGCTGGATCTCCGCGGTGAACGGCCCCGTGCCCGGGCCCAGCTCGACCACGACGGGCTCTCCGCGCTCCGGGAGAGGGCAGGAGACCGCGCGCGCGAGGTGCCGCGAGCTGGGCGCGACGGCGCCCATCCGCAGCGGGGATCGCAGCCACTGTCCCAGGAACAACGTGAGGTCGTTCGGCGCGAGCCGGGCCGGGGCCGCCTCGGTGTGGTGGCGGTCCGGTTCGCCTGTGGCGCGAGTGGTGCTGGAGGTCATGCTTTCCCTTCGCGAGGTGCGGATGCGGGGCATTGCGATCACTTACGTCCTCACCGGCTGGCCGACCAGGTCATTGGAGAGCTCTACCCAAATGAGATGTCCTGATTAGTGTGGGGTTGTCCGAGCCAGTGCGCATCCGGTAGTGGGGATCCGGCCTTGTCGGTGTCGTCGGCAAGGGTGTCGCTCCAGTTGTCGCGGCCTGTGACCTGGTAGTAGACCCTAATGCCGATGTGGCCGCCCCGCGTGCCCGCCGGTCCGGGGAATCACGCGGGGCGGTGCCACCGGTAGCGGCGTTCCGGGCGGCCGGTGCCGCCGTAGCGCAGGGAGACCTCCACCTGGCCGATCGCGGCCAGGTGCTCGGAATAGCGGCGGGCGCTGACCCGGGAGACGCCGGACGCGCAGGTCGTCGACGTCGAACGGCTTGAGCAGGTAGTTGCTGACACCCCGGCGCGCGGCCCCGCGTACGGCGTCGAGCTCGCGGGCGGCGCTGATCACGATGACGTCGCAGTCGTGTCCGGCGGCGCGCATCCGGGTGATGACGTCCAGGCCGAAGACGTCGGGCAGGTACAGGTCGAGCAGCACCAGGTCGGGGCGGAGCTCGGCGATGCGCTCCAGGGCCTGCTCGCCGGAGCCGGCGGTGCCGATCACCCGGCTCGTCCTCAACCCGCTGCTGCTCCTCGGGCTGCTCGGCTTCGGCATGCGCCGCTTCGGGCTGCCGGTGCTGCCGCTGATCGTCGGCGTCATCCTCGGCCCCCGCGCCGAACTCCAGGGCCGCCGCTCCCCGCAGCTGTCCGGCGGAGACCTGTCGGGCCTGCTCGGCGGGCCCGTCTCCTACACGATCTACGCCGTCATCCTCGTCCTGCTGGCCTGGCCGTTGATCAAGCGCCTCCGGAGAGGCTGAGGGCCGCCTCCATGCGGAGGCGGCCCCGGTCAACTGCCTACTGCTGGCCCTCCTCCGGCAGCCCGTTGTCGAACTGCTGCTGGGGCTGCACCTGCTTGTGCGGCTTGCCCCGCTCGCCCCGCGCCAGGACGGCGGCGTCCGGGTAGTCGGTGACGAACGCGTCCACGCCCAGGTCCAGGTGCGCGCGGTACTCCGACAGCGCGTCACCGTGGTCGGTCGCGACCTGGCCGCGGCGCAGCTGCAGCGGCAGGTACTGGTTCTCGCTGCGGAAGGTGTACACGCCGATCTTCAGTCCCGCCTTGTGCGCGTCGGAGACCAGCGTCGTCGGGGTGCCCGAGCTGCCGTCCGGGTTGAGCGGGATCGCCGAGGACTTGTCCGGCCCGATCCACTGCGCGTACTGCGCGATCTTCGCCAGCCCCTCGGGCTTCATCATGTCCGCGTAGGTCGTCGGGTCTCCGGCCGCGGTCAGGTCGTACGGCCGGCCGGTGGTGCCCAGCGCCTGCCACAGCGGCACGCGCAGGTCCTTGGCCACCCGCTTGAGGCTGGACGGCTCGAACGACTGCACCACCACCGGACCGCCCGGCCGGTTGAGGCCGTTGCGCTTGACGGTCTCGATCAGCGGCTCCTCCAGCGGCAGCCCGATCGACCGGAAGTACATCGGGTGCTTGGTCTCGGGGAAGACGCCGACCTGCCTGCCGTACTGGTGGGAGAGCCGCTTGGCCAGATCGAGCACCTCCTGGAAGGTGAGCACCTGGTAGTAGCCGTCGTAGACGGTGTTGCGCTGGCGGATCGCGGGCAGCCGCTCGACCGCGCGCAGCGTCTTCAGCTCGGCCAGCGTGAAGTCCTCGGTGAACCACCCGGTCACGTTGCGCCCGTCGACGACCTTGGTGGTCTTGCGCGTGGCGAACTCGGGGTGGAGCGACACGTCGGTGGTGCCGGAGATCTCGTTCTCGTGCCGGACGACCAGCACGTGGTCCTTGGTCGGCACCAGGTCGGGCTCGATCCAGTCGGCGCCCATGGCCACGGCGAGCTCGTAGCCGCCCTGCGTGTGCTCGGGGCGGTGGCCCGCCGCGCCGCGGTGGCCGATGACGACGACCTGGGACCGGTCGGGCGTGGCCTCGGCGGCTGCCGGAGCGGCGCTCGCTCCGGCGAGGGGGGTGATGATGGCGAGCGTGGTGGCCGCGATCTTTCGCACGTGAAACTCCCGGCGGCATCGGCACCGGAGACTCTCACCGGTGATCGCCGCGGCGATTATGGTAAGGACCGAAATGCGGCTATGGGACAATATTGGCGGAATTTCCGGTGACAAGCTCGCCGTGGGAACAAGCAGCCGCCGCATGAACGGCGTGGCACAGGCCAGAATCTCCGGCCCTTCAGGCCGGAGAGCGCGTCAATTCAGAGCCGTGAGGCCGAGCGAGCGAGACGAGCCGGGCAGAGGTGGATGACGCCTCGTGCATCGAACGGTCCCGGCGCGACCCCGAGGTGTTTGCCGAGGTCTTCCGCCGGCACGCCGCGGACGCCACCCGCTACGTTACGCGCCGGCTGGGCGAGGACGCCGCCGACGACGTGGTGGCCGAGACGTTCCTGACCGCGTTCCGGCGGCGCGACGGCTACGACCTGTCCCGCCCTAGCGCGCGGCTGGCGGTGCTCGCCTCCCGGTCGGAGGCGATCCGGCCGCGCATCATGGTCTCCATGACCTTCATGAAGCGCTGCGCCCGGGGAGCGCCGATGACGAACGGGTTCGCGGCCCCGGACGACCCGCCGCGCAGCTCCTCCATGCGCGCCAGGCCGTTGTCGCAGAGCCCGTGGTTGTTCAGCTCGACGTCAACGCCCGCCTGCCGCATCCGGGCGGCGAAGGCGCGCACGGAGGCGAGGTAGGTCCGCTTGTCCTTGGTGGCGGTGGGCGGGTTGGTGCCACCCCACAACATCGCGGTGTGCCGCTGTCCCTTCCACCGCACCGGGAAGATCGACGAGACGGTGCCCGGCGTGTGCCCGGGCGTGTGGTGGAAGGTGACCGTGGTGTCGCCGAGGGTCAGCCGCTGACCGTCGGCGATGTCCAGGTCTCGCTTGGGGGCGTTGGCCGGACGGTCGGCGGCGACGAGCTTCCAGTCGGCCGGGGCCATCATGACGCGGGCCCCGTACTGGTCGGCGAGGTACTGGGCGCCGCCGAAGTGGTCGCTGTGGCCGTGGGCGGCCACCACGTACTTGATCGTCGAGGGGTCCACCCCCAGCGAACGCAGCTCCGGAACGATGATCTTCTTGGCGTCGTCGGGCGACCCCAGCGCGTCGATGAGGATGACGCCCCCGGACGTGAGGAGCGCCGTGGCCGAGACCAGGCCGGTGCTCACCACGGCGACGTTGTCGAAGATCCGCAGCGGCTTGGGGGCCTTCACCTCCGGGATCACGGCGCCGGGGGAGAGCGCCTTGACGAGTTGCCGCAGGACCGGGTCGTCGCCGGCCAGCCTGGCCGCGCGGTCGTAGTAGTCCTTCGCGCGCCCGGCCGACGTGGCGGCCGACGCCTCGGCCGCGCCTCCTGCCAGCGGCAGGACGGCTGAGGCGACCAGCAGGGTACGGCGGGACAGACTGGATTGCTCGAACGACATGCGCCCCAGCAGACCAGAGCCGATCATGCGGTGTCCAATATTGGCAACGCCCGCGCTTCGATAGGAAAGTCGATATCGAAGCTGGTCAGGAGCGCGCGTGCGCGTGCGGGCCGCGCAAGGCGCTCATCGAGGTCGGGGGCGCCGGTCAGGCTCGCGGGTGCGGGTGCGGGTGCGGGTGCGGGTGCGGGTGCGGGTGCGGGGCCCTGCGGGGCGTGAGGAGCGCGACCAGCACCAAGGCCACGACGGTCAGCGGCACATTGATCAGGAAGACCCACCGGAAGGACAGGTAATCGGTGATGACTCCGCCGATCACGGGCCCTGCGATCAGGGCCGGGACGGCGAGCGCCACCGGGATCACCAGCGCCGGCCCCCACTCGGTGCCGCGGAAGTGCTCCCTGGTGAGCTCGAAGCCCGCCCGCAGCACGATCGCGGCGGCCAGCCCCTGCCCGGCCCGGCAGCCGATCAGTACGGCGCCGTCCGGGGCGAACGCGGCCACCGCCGAGGTCAGTCCGAACGCGCCGAGCCCCAGGAGGAGCACGCTGAGCCGGCCCTTCACGGGGATCAACACCCCTAACAGGGCGGCGGGATAGAGGTAGATCAGCCATACGCCGGCGGCCGGGGTGAGGTTGAGGTCTCTGGAGATCGCCTGCTGAGCCACGTACAGCGCGGTCCAGTTCGCGGAGAAAAGTGCCACGCACAAGCTCAGGGCGACCATCATCTGCCATCGTCCAGTCACGGGCTGCACTTTACTCTCACGTACCTGACGGTCACTTGCCGCGACCGCTACGTGAAGTTGCTATACGACTCCGAAGAGTTACTATTGCGTGGGACTCAGCAGGACCTTCCCACCCCTTCCCCTGACCACGGAGTGCCGCATGGAGCGAACGGTTCTGGCCGCCGTCACCGAACGTCCCGACGCCGACTCGGCACTCGCCGAGCAGCTCCGCCGCGTGTGCGCGGCGATGGACGAGCTCGGGCTCCAGGTGCGCTGGACCCACCGGGCCGAGGACGCCCTGGCGGTGGTCGGGTCCGACGCGTCGCTGTCGGCGGTGCTGGTGGCGTGGGAGGCGCCGGGCGCCGAGGAGCTGCTGGGCGCGGTCTCCAGGCGGTTCCGCGGCCTGCCCGTCTTCCTGATGACGCAGGAGCAGGAGCTTCCGCTGTGGGTGTACGAGGTCATCCAGGGCTACGTCTTCCCGCTGGAGGACACCCCGCGCTTCATCGCCGGGCGCATCGCCTACGCGGCCGAGCAGTACGCCGAGAACATCCTGCCGCCGTTCTTCGGCGCGCTGCGGCGCCTCGAGGATCACCATCGCTACTCCTGGCACACCCCGGCGCACGCCGGCGGCGTGGCGTTCCTCAAGTCGCCGGTGGGGCGGGCGTTCTTCGACTTCTACGGGGAGCGGCTGCTGCGCACCGATCTGTCCATCTCCGTCACCGAGCTGGGGTCGCCGCTCGACCACACCGGCCCGATCGGCGAGGCCGAGCGCAACGCCGCCCGCATCTTCGGCGCCGACCGCACGTTCTTCGTGGTCAACGGAAACTCCACCGCCAACCGCATCGTCGGTCACCACGCGATCGCCCGCGACGACACCGTCCTGGTCGACCGCAACTGCCACAAGTCGGTCCAGCACGCGCTGGCCATCAGCGGGGCCCGCCCGGTCTACCTCGTGCCCGAGCGCAACGGGCTCGGGCTGGCGGGCCCGATCCCGCCCGCCGCGCTGGAGGCGGACGCCGTCCGTGCGCGGGTGGCCGCTCACCCCCTGGCCGCCGGAGCGCCGGCGTACGCGGTGATCACCAACTCCACGTACGACGGGGTCTGCTACGACGCGGTGCGGGTCGGCGAGCTGCTGGGCGCCGGCGTGCCGCGGCTGCACTTCGACGAGGCGTGGTTCGCCTACGCCCGGTTCAACCCGCTCTACGCCGGCCGGTACGGCATGGCGATCGACGAGCGCACGCTGCCCGGCCCCGGCCGCCCCACCGTGTTCGCCACGCAGTCGACGCACAAGCTGCTGGCCGCGCTGTCGCAGGCGGCGATGCTGCACGTCCGTCCAGCGGAGCGGGCGCCGGTCGACTATGACGCGTTCAACGAGACATACCTCATGCACGCCTCCACCTCGCCGCTCTACCCGATGATCGCCTCGCTGGACGTCGCGGCGGCGATGATGGACGGCCCGTCGGGGCCGTTCCTCACCGGGGAGGCGATCGTCGAGGCGGTCCGGTTCCGGCAGGCGATGGTGCGGCTGGCCGCGCGCATCCGCGAGGACGGCCGGCGGCCCGACTGGTTCTTCGGCGTCTGGCAGCCCCGTACGGTCACCGACCCGCGCACCGGGCAGAGCGTCTCGTTCGCCGAGGCCGACCCGGCGCTGCTGTGCGCCGAGCCCCGGTGCTGGACCCTGGAGGCGGGGGCGGCGTGGCACGGGTTCGACGGGATGTCCGAGGGCTACGGCCTGCTCGACCCGGTCAAGGTGACGATCACCTGCCCGGGGGCCGACGCCGTCACCGGCACGCTCGACTGGGGCATCCCGGCCCGCATCGTGGCCGCCTACCTGCAGCGGCGCGGCATCGTGGTGGAGAAGACCGGCGACCACACGCTGCTGGTGCTGTTCTCCATGGGGATCACCAAGGGCAAATGGGGCACCCTGATCGACGCGCTCACCGACTTCAAGAACGCCTACGACGACGACCTGCCCCTGGCGGAGATGCTGCCCGGCTTCGGGCCGCCCGCGGTCTCGCTGCAGAAGTTCTGCACGCTGGTCCACGAGAAGCTGCGCGACTCCGAGCTCGGGAAGCTGCTCGACCAGGTCTTCACCACCCTGCCCGAGCCGGTGCTCACCCCCGCCGACTGCTACCAGGCCATGATCCGGGCCCGCACCGAACGCGTCCGGCTGGCCGACCTGCCGGGCCGGGTCGCCGCGGCCACGGTGGTGGTCACCCCACCGGGCATCCCCATGCTGATGCCCGGCGAGGCGACCGGCCCGGCCGACGGTCCGCTGATGACATATTTGCGGGCTCTGGAGGACTTCGACCGGGCCTTCCCCGACCTGGCTACCGAGATCCACGGCGCCCACCGCGACGGCGACGGTCGCTACCGGGTGGAGGTCGTCAAGGCCTGAGCCCGGCTCACCGCCCTGGACTTGCGGACGAGGCGGATCCTGCCGCCGGCCGTGCTCGCGGACGACGCCCCGCGCGACCGCTGACTGCGCGCCGGATCGCCGGCCGGTCAAGCGCCGGCGGAGCCGGACTCGGCGAGCACCTCTCCGGCCGGTCAAGCGTCGGCGGAGCCGGACTCGGCGAGCAGCTCTCCGGCCAGCTCATGTGCCGGCTGGTGACCGCTCGCCAGCGCCTGTGTCCACGCGGCGCGCGCCCCGACCTCGGCCTTTGGACGCTGCGTCTTCTCGCCCATCCGGCCAGCGCGGGAGGCACGACCAACAGGGCGAGCACGGCGGCCAGCCATCCGGCGTACTCCAGCCCTTCCCGCACGATGGCCACGATGATCGCCGTCAGCAGGACGACGGAACAGCTGACCGCGACCGCCCACGGCCACCATCCAGGCATGGATGGATTATGTTCTGCCCGGCCCACGCTCTGGAAGGTTCCGCGCCCCGCTGTGGATGAAGGGCTCTAGCCGTACGACTTGGCGACGCCGTCGAGCAGGTGCTCAAGCGTGTCGTACGAAGGGATGTCGACCACGTCGATGAGGTCCTTCGGGACGGGCACGTTGTGATCGGCGGCGACCTTGGCGAACCGGGCGGCGTCGCCCGAGCGGAGCCCGTGCTCGGCGGCGAGCCCCTGCAGCTCCGGATCGGTGCTCAGCAGGCGTCCGATCCGGTCGCCCGCCGGGGTGAGCGGCACCAGCGTGTGCTGGGACAGCACGGTCGGCGACGGGTACATCAGCACCATCCCGGGCTTGAGCCGGCCCCGCGCGGCGGCGTCCACGTACTGCGCCTCGTAGATCCAGACCATCGGGGTCGGCCCCATCCCCACCGTCAGGTATTCGTTGAACGGGCCCTCGGAGGTGTTGTCGGTGTAGCCCTGGCTGGTGAAGAGCTGGGTCATCAGGGGCAGCACGCTCTTCTCTGCGGTGGCGCCGTGCACGACCGCGTTGCCGTTCGCGACATAGCTGGCCGTCGCCAGGTACATGGCCGCGGAATTCGACGTGCGCGGGTCCGTCGTGGAGACCAGGACGTTCTTGTCGACGGGATAGGCGGAGTTGCGCGAGAGCTGGGCCCACTTCGTGCCCGACGTGACGAGCCCGAGGTAGCGGTCGACGCTGAAGGTCGGGACGGGCCCCTTCTTCACCACGCCCGCCTTGGTCAGCACGTCCACGATCGGCTGGAACGTCGCGATCGCCATCGGCGAGGAGAACGGCGTGTATTTCGTGCTGACGTGACGCGTGCGCTGGATCGACTCGCCCGCGGGCGCGCTCGACGGGAACGCGAAGTCGTACCGATCGAGGTTGATCGAGGTGGCGATCTGGCGCGAGCCCGCCGACTCGACCTCGACCTTCAGGCCCTGGCCGGCGAGGGCCTGCTGCACGCGCGGATCCTCGAAGAACGCCTTCTTCTCGGAGCCGATCACGCCGCGCACGATCGTGAGCGGGGGAGGGGGCGGGGGGTCGTCCTGGCTGACGTTCACCACCACGACGACGGCGGCGGCCACGACGACGACCGCCGCGACGAGTGAAAGAAATCCCTTACTGCGAATGAGGGAGGACGGCTGCGGGGATGGCCGATCGTTTTCCGGCGAGTGAATTTCCGGTGAATCGGGGACATCGTCGGCCGCTTCCGGAACTTCAATGTCCACGACCTCGTCGGCCCGCGCCTCCGCCGCCAACTCTCCGTGCGCGATGCGTTCCACCAGAATGGGGACGAAATCCCTGATGGGAAAGCCGTCGAAACGCTTACGGGCGGCCTCCATAACGGCTCTGACGTGCTCCGTTGAGTGAGTGCCCGCGTAAACCTGAACCAGGTGGTCGGTGGCCCGGCTTATCGCCTGTTCTTCACGGAGAGTATTGTCGCCCACCAGTGTCCCCTCGACCTCATATATCGCCGCGGACTGCCGCGTCCGCCCGCGCGCCGGGGCCAACCTTATAGGGGTTTCGGTCGAGAAGATAACCCGAGTCAATCGGTTATTAAAACGGCGCCGGGAATCGCCTGTTCACTGTTGGACCATTATTTGTTTAGTCGGAATTCATTCGCACCTTGCCGTCCTGCATGACGAAGCGGACCCGGCTCAGCGCCTGATGGGACGGCCGGGCAGCGCGTCGAGGAGAAGCTCTCCCGACCGCACCACGAACCGGCCGCCGACCAGCACGTGCGCGTAACCGGCCGAGGGTGTGGTGCTGCGGGCGTAGGTGGCCCGGTCCCCGACCGTCTCCGGGTCGAAGACGACCAGGTCGGCGTCGCAGCCCGGCTGGATCCTGCCCTTGCGCCGCATGGCGGGCACGGCGTCCTCCAGTACCCGGGCGGGCAGCAGGCTGCAACGGGCCACCGCCTCCAGCAGCGTGAGGCGGCCCGTCTCCCTGACATGGCGGCGCAGCACGCGCGAGAAGGTCCCCGCGGTGCGGGGATGCGTGACGGCGGACGGTGGCAGCGGCCAGGCCAGCGGCTCGGGCGGCCCGCCCACCCAGGTCAGCGGCATGGCGTCGGAGCCCACGACGGTGCCGGGGCTGAGCAGCGCCCGGTCGACGAAGGCCAGGTCGGCGGGGTCGTCCTCGTCGAAGAAGTGGATGACCGCGAGCCCGCCCGGGTCGGCGGCGCGCAGCCGGCGGAGCATGTCGGCGTCGGCGACCCGCTCTCCCGTGGGGACGTAGACGATGGACTCAGGCCCGATGCCGGAGGCGGGCAGCGCCTCGGGGGCGAGGAAGGAGGCGCCGATGCCGGTCATCCCCGCGCCGTAGGGGTACGCCTCGGTGGTCACCCGCGCGCCCTCGGCCCGCACCCGCTCCACCAGCGCCAGCACCCGGTCGAGCCGGCGCAATGACGTGCTGTTGATGTGGCAGTAGTGCATGTGGGCGCCCGTTTCGACGGCCGCCATGACGATCTCCTCGGCCCCGTCGATCGGCAGGTCGGGAGTCTGCTCGACCAGGTCGCGGGCGTGGGTGTAGGTGGGCGTGCCCGCCTTGGCGGCGAGCCCGGCGACCGCGACGTACTCCTGGGGGTCCACCCTGGGCGCGTACCCGATCAGCAGGCCGATCCCGAGGGCCCCGTCGGCGAGGTCGGCCTCGATCAGCCCGAGCAGTGCCTGGAGCTGCGCCCGGCTCGCCTCCGCCTGCCAGGCCGGGCTGCCGATGGCGCCGAGCGCGGCGGCCAGCCCTCCGCCGTGTGGCAACCCGCCGACCGCGGCCATCCTGGCCATGCACCAGGAGGCGGAGAAGCCGTAGTTGAGCGGGCGCCCTTCCGCCGCGGCCGTGTCGTACGCCTCCGCCACGGGGCTGATCCCCGCCTCCAGGTCGAGCACGGTGGTGACGCCGTCGAGCGCCTGCAGCCGGTGCCCGGCGACGGTGTGGGAGTGACTGTGCAGGTCGATCCAGCCGGGTGCGATCGCCAGCCCGGAGACGTCGAGGTGCTCGCGGCCGGACAGCGGCCGCGTCGAGACGGCCGAGATCACGCCGCCGGTCACGCCTACGTGGGCGACGGTGTCGAGACCGGTCTCCGGGTCGAGGACCCGGGCGCCGCTCAGCACGAGGTCATGGGTGTCCATGGGCGCACCGTACCCGGCCGGGGTGGTGGGCCGGATTGTGCGGGAGTACGAGTTTCGTGCTGGATTTTCGTCCGGTCAGCCCTGCCCGGAGCCGCCTTCGCGTTCGTAGACGTCCGCCTCGGGGCCGGATATGCCGGAGATCTGGGGCGTTGTCCTGATTTTCAGCGATTGCTCTCTCGGCGTTGGCCGACAGGTCTGACAATCTCTTTGACCGCGGGTTCGCGGTGCAATCCCCCACGGAGGAAACTCTGATGCGAGTCGTCCAATTGCTCACCGCCGCGGCCGCGGCCTTCGCCACGGCGGCCACGCTCGCCGCTCCCGCCGTGGCGCAGGCCGATCAAGGCCGCCCGATCCAGGTTCGCCGCGACCACTCCGACGTACGGGTCCCCTTCCTCGTGAAGCGGGCCGGCGAGGCGGTCGTCGACCTGAACGCCGCCGCGCCCGGCACGGACTGGGCCGTGAAGGGCGGCGAGTCGGCCGTCGTGTCGGTCTACGTCGACAACCGCTACGCCACCGACCTCGTCGTCTCCGGAGACCAGCGGCTGCCCCGGCAGCTCGCGCTGGGCTCGGTGCGGCAGGGGCCGCACGTGCTGCGGCTGCGCTTCGCCGGTGACCGATCCGCCGGGGGGAGCACGTCCGTCCTGCTCGACCGGGTGAAGGTGACGACGTACGCGCCGGGCAGCGCCGAGTACCTGGCGCTGCGCTACGCCCCGATCGTCTACGGCCGCAACCTCTCCGAGCTCGGCACCCCGTACCAGAACGCGACGACCGACACCCCGCTCATCGCCTGGCACGAGGTCGGCCCCGGGTCGGCGCCGGGCCGGACGAAGCTCACGTACTCGGTCGTGTGGAGCAACGAGGACGGCGGGACCAACACGCCGGCGCTGATGGCGCGCTGGGGCCGGACCACCGACATCGAGTGGGTCTACGCGGTGGAGGTCGACGAGCGCGGCAACCGGGTCGCGGGCAGCGACACCTACCAGGCCGCCAACCACCAGACGCTGCAGTTCGCGGGCACGTACGAGGGCGACCACGCCCAGCTGGAGACCTGCACGAACAACAACAACATGTGCGACAAGGTCACCGACCCGATGCGGTTCTTCCTGTCGGCGCTGCAGACCCGGCCGGCCGCCGAGGCCCGCGAGTACATGATGGACACCAACTCCTGGACCTACCAGATCATGTCCAAGGAGATGATCCGGGAGGGCAAGATCGAGGCCGCCTCCGGCACGACGCCCGCCACGCCGGAGGTCAGCGACCAGCGCAACTACCTGTACGCGGTGCTCAAGAAGACGACCGACCGGGCCAACACCGGCTCGTCCTGGGTCGGCGTCTCGCTCGGCGTACGCCTCAAGAGCGGCGCGACCGTCTACCTGTCGAACCACGTGGAGCCGACCTGGTCCATCCAGCGGGACGACCCGGCCGCGACCACGGTGGAGCTGCCGCCCGGCACGACGGCCGACGACATCCAGGAGATCACCGCCAACCGCGTCGTGGTCGGCACCGACAACGGCGCCGTCGTGCACGTCACCGGCATCAAGCGCGGCTTCTTCCTGGGGCAGGACTACCTGCCGCAGCCGTCCTTCCTCACCTGGAACGGTGACGTCACCGTCGACGCCGGCACCCCCTCCGCGGTGATCTGGCGCCGCTGAGCCCGCGGGGCAGCGACAGGTGTCCGGCCGGGGCCTCAGCCGGCCGGGCGCCTGCCGAGCTCGTCGGACCAGCCCATGTCCTCCAGCGCCACCCGCAGCAGGAGCTTGCCCTTCTCGGCCAGCTCGTACTGCAGCAGCTCCGCCGACTGCTCGTCCACGACCAGCCGCACCGTGAGCTCGCGCGCCGTCGCCGTCGAGAGGGCGACCCCGGTACGCCCCAGCGCGTCCGAGGCCTTGCCCTCCAGCGTCACGGAGGGCTGGTCGGCCAGCACGCGGAACAGGGCCGAGCGGGTGCCCGGCTTGAGCGGCGCCGTCATCAGGTCCACGGCGGTCTGCCAGAGGTAGCCGGCCTTGCCGATGTCCGCGCTGTTCGGGCTGCGCTTCCAGAGGTCGTCCAGGCGGCGGCGCAGCGCGTCCTCGCCGGTGGGCAGGTCATCGAGGTTGCGCAGGTTCAGGCTCGGGTTGTCGATCGACAGGATCCGCTCGGTGGCGTCGTCGTAGGTCTTGGGCTTCTTCTCGGCCAACTCGGGGGAGCCGGCCGCCCGCCAGTCGGCCTCGTCCTGCGGGGAGCCGAAGGTGACCTCGACGTCCTGGTTGCTCACGCTGCGGCCGGTCTCGCCGGCCTTCATCGGCCGCCAGGTCTCACGGGTGTCGGCGGAGAAGGCCGTGTACGGCAGCTCGGCGACCCCGTTGGTCTTCAGCTCCACGACCTTCCGGTCGAACTCCTTCTTCGCGGCGGCCAGCCGCTCCGGGGCGCCCTTGAGCCCCGCCTCCTTGTCCTTCTGCGCCTTGAGCAGGGCATTGAGCTTGGCCTCGTAGTCGCCCGGCACGTTGTGCACCTTCGCGAACGTGCGCTCCCGGAGGTACCAGTAGCGGCCGGACTCGGCCGGCTCTCGCAACGCCGTCGAAGCCGCCGCGAGGAGGAAGGAGCGGGCGGTCAGCGGCTTGGCCGCGACTGCCGGGCCTGGCGTCTTGGGGGCCGGGGTCTCGCCGGAGGCGACGACCACGGTGGCGGCCGCGAGCCCGG
>NZ_JBSFTC010000171.1:0-23711 GCF_053590415.1 Nonomuraea sp. NPDC003201 | reverse complement strand
ACGCAGACGTCCCGCGAGGTTTACGAGCCAGGAAGCCGTCCCGCGCTCGTAATGAGCGCACGGTCGAGAGCCCGCTAGAGACGGGATTCCTGGAGACGATCGGGATCACCCGGTGGCTGCGACAAGATCGCAATGCCGGACTGTCCGAATCCTGATTGACGGGCAGGGATCAACCGGACGATAGTGTGACAGGTGGCTGGACCCCGGTTGATCTCCTGCGTTCTCGCCCTGGCAACCCTCACGCTCAGCGCGTGCTCCTCGGCGTTACCGTCCCCGACCGGAGGCGAGCCGAAGGTGAGCGGGGTGGCCGGCGGCAACGGCGGCGGCGTGCCCGCCGGCGGCGGCACGGCGGCGCAAACCCCGAGCCCGGCCGCGCTCACGGCCGAGGCCTACAAGGGCGAGCTCCAGAGCAGGCACAAGGCGATGGCGGACGCCATCAGCGCCCTGGCGGGCGCGCGCGGGGTCAAGGCCCTGGACCAGCGCGTCGGCCGCGCTGAGCAGGCGCTGAGCGGGGCGGCGGACGCGCTGGCCGCCATCACCCCACCCGACGCCGTACGGCCCCAGCACGACGCGTACGTGGCCAGCCTGCGCGACTTCGCCGGCGAGCTCGGCTCCACGGCGGGCAAGGTCGGCGCGCGGAACCTGTGCACGTCCTCGGCCGTCCTCATCGACCTCGACGCCAAGCTGGACGCGCTCGACAAGGCGGGCGCGGCCCTGCAGAGCGCCGGCGACTACCCGGCCGACGTCGTGAGCGTGAAGGCCGGCAAGAAGCAGACCAGGCGGCTGAAGAACGGCTCGTTCATCAAGAGGGCCACCTTCAACGGCCGCAGCTCGCTGGAGATCGACAACGGCGGCACCCGCGACTCCGTGGTGACCATCATGAAGGGCGGGAGCAAGTCCTTCAGCGTGTACGTGCGCAAGAACGCCAAGTTCAAGGTCAAGGGCGTGCGCGACGGCAGCTACAAGGTCTACTTCACGCACGGCGTGGACTGGGACGGCAAGAGCAAGTCGTTCACGCGTAACTGCAGCTTCGAGAGGTTCCAGAAGTCGGTGAAGTTCAAGACGACCTTCACCGCCACGCAGATCCGCTGGCACGACTGGCGGATCACGCTCCACGCGATCGCGGGCGGCAACGCCCGCACCTCGCCCGTGGACCCCGACGACTTCCCGGGCTGACCCGCGGATCCGGACCGCAGGACGCGTGAAGGCCGCACACCCCCACCGGTGCGCGGCCCTCGTCGCGGCCCTGTCGCGATCAGGTCGAGAACAGCATGCCCACCCAGCTGCGCTGCCGGTGGTGGTGGCCGCCGTAGTGGCCGCCGCCGTGCGGGGCGCCCCAGGCCGGGCCGGGGGCGGGGGGCGGCGGGGGAGAGGTGTGGTACTGGGTCTCCATCCGGGTCAGCGTCTCGAGCTCGCCGTAGTCGAGGAAGATCCCGCGGCAGTTGTCGCACTGCTCGATGTGAACGCCGTTGCGCTCATAGGTTCGCATGTTCCCGCGGCACTTGGGGCACTGCATCTAGGTCGCTCTCCTTGGCTTCGAGGTCTCGGGTTGAAACCTACCGCGCGCAACCCCGTCACGCTCGGACGATTCTGTTGCACGACTCAACCAACGAATGCTCGACCTCGTCCAGTTCCCGGCCCTCGCGCTCGGCGTTGACCACGGCCACCGCGGCGAGCTGAACGGTCAGCGCCCTGGCCGGCACGTCGAGCCGCCGCCACGGGTCGTCGCCCCGGCCGAGCGCGGGCCCGCCGGAGGCCAGGTAGGCCCCCAGGAACCGCTCCCAGACGGCCGGGTCGAGCAGCCCGGCGGCGTACCAGGCGGCCGGCCTGGCCAGGTCCCACGCCGGATCGCCGACGCCCAGGTCGTCGACGTCGATGAGCAGCCAGCCGTCGCGGTGGACGAGCTGGCCCAGATGCCAGTCGCCGTGCGTGAGCAGGCCGGGCAGCGGGTCGGGCAGCGGGTCGGGGTCGGGCAGCTCCTCGAAGGTCCGCC
Source organism: Nonomuraea sp. NPDC003201 (assembly GCF_053590415.1). Taxonomy (NCBI): domain Bacteria; kingdom Bacillati; phylum Actinomycetota; class Actinomycetes; order Streptosporangiales; family Streptosporangiaceae; genus Nonomuraea; species Nonomuraea sp. NPDC003201. Next base: position 21,718 of record NZ_JBSFTC010000171.1, on the reverse strand, counting down.
TGATGAGCTGCTCCACCGGGCCGTCGCCGGTCATCCGGCCCACCGCCCTGGCGGCCCGCGCCGGCCCTCCGGCGGCGGGCAGGCCGGGCAGTAGGGTGAGGGGGACGGCGTGCAGCCTGGCCAGCAGCCGGGCGCCCTCCTCCCACGGCGCGGAGTCCGGGTCCTCCTGCGCGACCGGCCGGCCGGCGGGCCAGACCGTCACCGCGCGGCCCGCTACCGCCAGCACCTGGGGGTCGAGCGGGGCCAGCATCACCCCGGTCACCGCGGCCGACGCCGCGCCCCGCAGCCGGATCCGCAACGACTCCACGTCGTCACGCTGCGAGTGGGCCTTGACCACGACCTCGCCTCTACGTAACACCACGACGTCCGTACGCGTCGGATGCAGCACGGGCTCGCCCGTCCCCCCGTACGCCCCGGCGATCCCCGCCAGGTCCTCCTCCAGACTCACTGCTACAGACTAGGGGGCATGAGGATCGGTTTCGCAGTGCCCCAGTCAGGCCCATGGGCGACCCCGGAGAACATGCGCCGCGTCGCCAGGCGGGCGGAGGAGCTCGGCTACCACGAGCTGTGGACGTTCCAGCGGCTGCTGTACCCCGTCGGGCACCCGATGGGGCCGACGTACCGCAGCGTGCACGACCCGCTGATCACGCTGGCCCACCTCGCGGGCGTGACGGAGCGGATCCGGCTCGGCGTGGCCGTCGTCAACGCGTACGTGCAGCCGGTCGTGCTGGCCAAGCAGCTGGCCACGCTCCAGACCGTGTCCGGCGGGCGGCTCACGGCGGGGCTCGGCCTGGGCTGGCTGCCGGAGGAGTTCGAGGCGGCGGGCGTCGGCATGGAGCGGCGGGGGCGCAGGGGCGAGGAGTTCGTCGAGGTGCTGCGCGAGGCCTGGGCCGACGACGTGGTCGAGCACCACGGCGAGTTCTACCGGATCCCGCCGTCCCACATCGACCCCAAGCCCGTGCCGGGGCCGCCGCCGATCCTGCTGGGCGGCACCGCCGAGGTCGCGCTGCGCCGCGCCGCCCGGCTGGCCGACGGGTGGGTCAGCTCCAGCAGGGAGGACCTGTCCGCGATCGCCGCGCGGGTCGGGCTCATCAAGGAGACGCTGGCGGAGTCGGGGCGCGACGCGGCCGCGTTCCGGTTCGTCTGCCGCGGCGTCACGCAGGTCCGGGCGGCCGGCGACCGGCCCTTGACGGGCACGTACGACAAGATCAGGAGTGACGTGGACGCGCTGGCCGCCAGTGGCGTGACGGACGTCTTCCACGACCTCAACTTCGACCGCGAGTTCGTCACGCTCGACGCCGAGGAGGCGATGCGCCGGGCCGAGGAGGCGCTGGAGGCGCTGGCTCCCTAACCCCAGCCGCCGTACGGGACCGTGATGATCTCCAGGTTGTGGCCGTTGGGGTCGGACCAGTAGAGGCCGCGGCCGCCGTCGTGGGTGTTGATCCGCTCCGGCTGCGTGTGGTGCGGATCGGCCCAGTACGTCAGGCCGCGGCTCTTGATCCGGTCCCAGATCTGGTCGAACTCCTCCTCGCCGACCAGGAACGCGTAATGCTGCGGCTCCACGGCCTCACCCGCCTGGACGACGTCGAGCGAGACGTCGTTGCCGAGCGAGACGACGCGGAACGGCCCGTACACGGGCGCGGGCTCCAGGCCGAGGACGTCCACGAGGAACGCGGCGGTCTCGTCCCTGTCCTTCGCCTGCACGATGGTGTGGTTCAGCTGGACGGACATACCAGCAGGCTACGTCAGGGGCCGGAGCCCGCGCAGTCGCAGCGCCTCCCCGGCCACCGCGTGGCGCAGCTCGCGGATGCCGTCCCGCCCGCGTACGGGGTGGACGGCGTTCGTCAGCAGCACCACGGTCAGCCCGCGGGCGGGATCGACCACCAGCGAGGTGCCGGTGAAGCCGGAATGCCCGAAGGCGCCGGTCAGAGGCCCCACGATGGCCGGGTCGCCGATCCGCACGCCCAGCCCGTGCCGGAAGGGGGCGCCCTCTGCCCCCTGGTCGCGCAGCATCTCGGCCACGCTCCCCGGGCGCAGCACCCCACCGCCCTGCCGGATTGCGGCCAGCCGCAGCGCCTCGCCGAAGGCCAGCAGGTCCCCGGCCGTGGCGAACACCCCCGCGTGCCCCGCCACGCCGCCCAGCGCGTACGCCGTCTCGTCGTGGACCTCCCCGCGCACGCAGCCCGGCCCGGTCCGCTCCGGCTTCCACTCGGTGGCGGCGACCCGCGCGAAAGCGGCGGCCCGCGCAAGCGGGGCGGCCCGAGACGGCGTGGCGGGCCGAGACGGCGCTGTGGGCCGGTAGCCGGTGTCGGGCAGGCCGAGCACGTCCGTGACCCGGGCGCGGACCAGCGCGTCGAGCGGCGCGCCGCCCGCCAGCTCGGCGACCCGGCCGGCGATGACCAGGCCGACGTCGCTGTAGAGGTACGGGCCGCCGACCGGATGGGCGATCGGCGTGCGCAGCATGGCCTCCATGCGTTCGGAGGCGTCCGCGCCGGGCAGCTCCAGGTCGATGCGGCGGGTCGGGGGCAGGCCCGCCGTGTGCGTGAGCAGGCGGCGCGGCGTGACCCTCGGGTCGTGCCCCGGAATCCAGGCGGCCACCGGCTCGTCCAGGCCGATCGCGCCCTCCTCGGCCAGCGAGAGCAGCACGGCCGTGGTGAAGAGCTTGCTGATCGAGGCCAGGTCGAAGATCGAGTCGCGGCCGGCGGGCGGGCGCTCCGCGGCCAGGGTCCCCTCGGCGTCGGCGTAGCGTACGAGCTCGCCGGTGGCGGCCGCGGCGGCCACGCAGCCGTCCACGGCGATCAGCGCGACCGCGGCGGGGCACACGCGCGGCACCGCGCCCGCCAGGACCGCCCCCAGCCGGTCGGTCATCCCCGTTCCCCTCAGCCGCTCAGCGCGTCGCTGAGGCGCTCCCCGTGTGACTCCAGCAGCGCTCGTGCCCCCTCCGCGTCGAGCCCGTGCTGGATCATCAGCACGGCGATCTTCGCCTGCCCGCCGGCCGCGTCCAGCGCGGTCTCGGCCGTCTCCAGGTCGGCGCCGGTGATGTCGCTGACCATGCGCAGCGCGCGCCCGGCCAGCTTGTTGTTCATCGCCGACATCTCGATCATCTTGTTGCCGTAGGTGCGGCCGAGCTTGACCATCGAGATCGTGGAGATCATGTTGAGCACGAGCTTCTGGGCCGTGCCCGCCTTGAGCCGGGTCGAGCCGGTCACCACCTCGGGTCCCACGACCACCTCGATCGCGTGCTCGGCGGCGGCCGACAGCGGCGCGCCGTCGTTGCACGACAGGCCGACGGTGAGCGCGCCCCGGGAGGCCGCCTCCGCCAGCGCGCCCAGGACGAAAGGAGCCCGGCCGCTGGCGGACACGCCCACCACCGAGTCGAGCGGTCCCACCTCCAGGTCCTTCAACGCGGCGGCGCCGGCCTCGGCGTCGTCCTCCGCCCCCTCGACCGATCGGGTGAGCGCCTCGGGCCCGCCGGCGATGATGCCCTGCACCAGCGACGGATCGGTGCCGAACGTGGGCGGGCACTCGCTGGCGTCGAGCACGGCCAGCCGCCCGGACGTGCCGGCCCCGACGTAAAGCAGCCTGCCGCCCTCTGCCATCCTGGCGGAGATCGCGTCGACGGCGGCCGAGATCGCCGGGATGACCACCGCGACGGCGGCGGGCACGGCGGCATCGGCCTGGTTCATGAGCCGGGCGATCTGCTCGGTCGGCAGCCGGTCGATCTGGCTGTAGCGGGGATCGCTCTGCTCGGTGGACAGCTCGGGTAGCGGATCAATCATGACGCTAATTTCCACCCTCTCCTTCACACTTGTAAATATCTTTCAGACAATGGCTTTCATGCCATATGTACGCATCGGAGCCGAACGGCTGGCCGTGGATACCGCACTCGCGGGCGGAACCCGCCTCGGCCTGATCACGAACCCCACCGGAGTCCTGCCCGATCTCACCCCCACCGCGGACGCGCTGCAGGCCGCAGGATTGAACCTGACGGCCCTGTTCGGCCCCGAGCACGGCATGCGCGGCACCGCCCAGGCGGCCGGCAGCGAGGCCGACACGGTGGACGAGAGGACCGGGCTGCCGGTCTTCGACACGCACAAGCTCGAGGGCGAGGCGCTCGACCGGACGATCGCGGGGTCGGGCGTGGACACGCTGGTGTTCGACATCGCCGACGTGGGCACGCGCTTCTACACCTACGTCTGGACGATGTACGACCTGATGGCGTCGGCCGCCCGGCTCGGGCTGAGGTTCGTGGTCCTGGACCGGCCCAACCCGCTCGGCGGGACCGTCCAGGAGGGGCCGGCGCTCGACCCGGCGTTCGCGAGCTTCGTGGGCCGCTTCCCGCTGCCGGTCCGGCACGGCAGGACGGCGGGGGAGCTGGCCACGCTGTTCGGGTTCGACGTGGAGCTGCGCGTGATCGAGATGGAGGGCTGGCGGCGCGACATGACGTTCGCCGAGACGGGGCTGCCGTGGGTGATGCCCTCGGTCAACATGCCGACCCCGGACACCGCGCTGGTCTACCCCGGCACGGGCCTCTTCGAGGGCACGAACTTCTCCGAGGGGCGCGGCACGACCAGGCCGTTCGAGCTGATCGGCGCCCCGTACGCCGACGAGCGGTTCGCCCCGGCGCTGGCCGCGCTGGACCTGCCGGGCGTGCGGTTCAGGGAGACGTGGTTCATGCCCACGTTCCACAAGCACGCGGGCGTCGCCGTGCGCGGCGTCCAGCTCCACGTGCACGACCGCGAGGCGTTCAGGCCCGTCCTGACGGGCCTGTCCATGCTGTACACGGCCCGCACCCTCTACCCGGACGACCTGCGCTGGTGGGGCCCCGACCTGTTCATGGACCACCTGTGGGGCTCCGACACGCTGACCCGCTGCCTGGACGCCGGCGAGGACCCCCGGGGCCTGTGCCCGCCGCCGGGAAAGCCGGAAGGACGACTCATCTACGACTGACATCACACCAGATCGCGCCGGTAGAGCCAGAAGACGCGTTCCGCTCGCGCGCCCACGGCGTGCGAGTAGAACCGCAACGGCCCCACCCACCCGATCTGGGCGCTGGACTGTCCAGCGGCCCGCTGGTCGGCCAGGCACCTGCGCAGCAGCACCCGTCCGACGCCGAGCCCGCGGGCGTCCGGGGAGGTCCCCATGGGCCCGAACCAGCCCGGCCGGGCGCCCCAGGCGGCGAAGCCCAGGACGTGACCGTCGCGCTCGGCGTAGTGCAGGCCGGCCGCGTGGGCGGCCTCCCAGGCCCAGCGCTCGTTCCACTGCTCACGGACGAACGCGGCGACGTGCGCGCGGGCCGGGTGGTCCGCGGTGTCGCCGGCCGCGTGCACGCGCACGCCGGACCGCTCCAGCCGCTCCAGGTCGTCCTCCACGGACAGGTCGGCGCTCAGGTCGGCCGTCATGTTCCAGGCGACGTCGTAGCGGTGGTAGCCGAGGCTCTCGGCCAGGCAGGCGGCCGCGGTGTAGCGGACGTCGATGCCCGGCCAGACGTAGCACGGCGGGTTGCCGGCGAAGCGCGACTGCCGCGCGCCCTGGCCCTTGAGCCATTCCTCGGCGGCCCGCACCAGCGCCCGCCCGCGCCCCTGTCCCTGCGCGGAGGGGTGCACGGCCAGCAGGTCGATGTGCCCCACCGCCGGATCCGTGCCCGACACGGACGCCATCACCACGCCGCCGTCGGTGGCCAGCGCGCTCCAGCGCCGATCCGAAGGCGGGCGCGACAGGTAGCCGACCAGGCCGGCGGCCTCGGCGGCGTCCAGCGTCAGGGCGGCGGCGGCGACCTCGGCCGCCTCGGCGACCCCGGCCCCGTCAATGGATCCGGCGGCGGACGTGAAGGTCCGCACGGCGTGGGACATCACACCTCGCTCATCGGGCGGGCGATCACGCTGCGGCGCTCGGGGTAGAAGCACGCGTGCTCCTGCGGCACCCCTTCCGTCAGCTGCAGCAGCGGCCGCTCGCTCGTGCACCGCTCGCCCCTGAACGGGCAGCGGCGGGCGAACAGGCAGCCCTCGTCCGACTGGCTCTCGTCCAGCGACTCCAGCGGCGTCACCGGCTGCTCGCCGGGCACCTCCAGGCCGTGCAGCACCGGGATCGCCGACAGCAGCGACTGCGTGTACGGGTGCACGGGGTCGGAGATGACCGTGTCCACCGCGCCGCGCTCGACGACCTGGCCGCGGTAGATGACGTACAGCTCGCCGTCGTCACCGATGTAGCGGGCCGTGGCCACGTCGTGGGTGATGAACAGCACGCTCACGCCGAGCCGCTCGCGCAGGTCCTTCAGCAGCGCCAGGATGCCCAGCCGCAGCGACACGTCGATCATGGAGACGGCCTCGTCGGCGACGAGCATCTCCGGGTCGACGGTCAGCGCGCGGGCGATGACCACGCGCTGCCGCATGCCGCCGGACAGCTGGTGCGGGTAGCGCGACAGCACCGTGCCCGGGTCGAGGCCCACCAGCGACAGCACCTCGGCCGCCCGCTCCTCGACCCACGACCGCGACCGCCCGGTCTGCCCGGCCCGCAGGGACAGCGGGGCGAACAGGGTCTGGTGGACGGTCCTGGTCGGGTTCAGGGCCGAGTACGGGTCCTGGTGGATCATCTGGATCTTGCGGAAGTGCGGCTGGCGCTGCTTCTGCTTGAGCGGTGACATGGAGACGCCGTCGATCAGGATCTCGCCCTCGTCGTACGTCTCCAGCCCGGCGATGATCCGGCCCAGCGTGGTCTTGCCGCACCCGGACTCGCCGATGAACGAGGCCGCGCCGCCCTTCGGGATCGCGAAGTCCACGCCGCGCAGGGCGCGCACCTCGCGGGCGCCGAGCATCTTGCCCCGCTGCTTGAACGTCTTGACGACGCCGGTCCCAGTGATCATGCGTGCTCCTTCACGTTCGCGGTCACGGCGTGGCAGGCCACGACCCGCGACCCGTCGGCGACCGCGAGAGGATCGACGGTGTCGCAGACGTCCATGCGCAGCGCGCAGCGCTCCCTGAACACGCACCCCTCCTTCGGCACGGTCGCCAGCGTCGGCGGCCGGCCGGGCAGCGCCCTGGCCTCGTCGATGTCGCCGACGAGCCGGGGGATGGCCTGGATCAGGCCCCTGGTGTACGGGTGCCGCGGCGCGCCGAGCACCTCCCTGGTGGGGCCCTGCTCGACCAGCCGCCCGCCGTACATGACGGCCAGCCGGTCGGCGACCTCGGCCACCACGCCGATGTCGTGCGTGATGACGAGGGTGGTGAGGCCGCGCTCCGCGTGCACCTCGCGGACGATCTTCAGGATGTTCGCCTGCGTGATCATGTCGAGGGCGGTCGTCGGCTCGTCCAGCACCACCAGGTGGGCGTTGAGGACCAGCGCCAGCATGATGCCGACCCGCTGGCGCATGCCGCCGGACAGCTCGTGCTGGTGCGAGTCGAGCACCCGGGCCCCGTCGAGGCCCATCCGGGACAGCAGCTCCTTGGCCTCGCGCACCAGGCCGCGCAGGTCCTCGACGCCGTGCGAGCGGCCCAGGTCGAGCAGTTGCTTGCCGACCGTCTTGAGCGGGTTCAGGGAGTTCTGGGCGGCCTGGAAGACGTACCCGATGTGCTTGCCCCTGGCCTTGCGCAGGTGCTCGCCCTTCAGGCCGACCACGTCGCCGAGCCCGTCGATCTCGACGCTGCCCGCCGAGATCCTGCCCGGGGGCTGGACGGCGTTGAGCAGCGACAGGGCCATCGTCGACTTGCCCGAACCGGACTCGCCGACGATGCCGGTGATCGAGCCCGGCTCCAGGGTCAGGTTGACGTCCCTGACGGCGGGCAGCTCTCCCGCGGGGGTCTTGTAGACGACCGTGAGGCCGTCGATGCGCACTCCCGGCGCTTTCTGAGTCACGCGGCCTCCGGCCACCTGACTCGGAGCGCTGTATCCGATGGTGCCCTCGCTTCGCTCGGTCACGCCTACTCCTCCCGCAGCCGGGGGTTGAAGATCTCGTCCATGGCGTCCACCACGAGCACGATGGCCAGCGTCAGCAACAGGATCGCCAGCAGCGGCCCGATGAGGAAGCCCAGCGCGCTCGGCACCTGGAGCGCGGCGGAACGGAACACGGCCGTGTTGAGCATCTGCCCCCAGTTGTTCGACTCGTACGGCAGCACGCCCAGGAAGAACAGGCCGACCTGCGCGTAGACGCCGCCGGTGACCGCGATGAGCATGTTCATCGCGATGTACGGCGCCATGCTCGGCAGCAGCTCCTTGCCCACGATGTGCCTGGTGGGCAGGCCGAGCCCGCGCGCCGCCTCGATGAAGCCCCGCTCGCGCAGCGACAGCGTCTGCGAGCGCACCGCCCGCGCCACGCCTCCCCAGCTGAGGAGCCCCAGCACCAGGCCCATCTGGATCGCGCTGCTGAACTTCCACACCGTGGACAGCACCAGCAGCAGCGGCAGGCCGGGGATGGTCAGCTTCATGTCGGTGAGCCGCATGAGCACGTTGTCCCAGCGGCCCCGCTTGAAGCCGGAGAACAGCCCGATGCCGGCGCCCACGACCACGGTGATGACCGCGGTCACCAGGGCGGCCAGCAGCACGTACCGCGACCCGGTGACCACCAGGGCGATCACGTCCCGGCCCTGGTCGTCGGTGCCGAGCCAGTGCTCCCAGCTCGGCGGCTTGGTGATCTGGGTCGGGTCGAGGGGCAGCTGGGCGGGGTAGAACATCGGCCCGAACACGCCCATGAAGACGAACCCGAGCACGAGCACCGCGCCCACCATGCGGCTGGGCTTGCGCTTCATGACCCGCCAGACGCCCGCCCAGAAGTTGCGGCGCATGGCGGCGCTGGTCGAAGAGCTCTCCAGCAGGACACTCATGACGACACCTCCTCCCCGCTGCGGACCCGCGGGTCGATCGCGGAGTAGAACAGGTCGGCGAGGATGTTCGCCACGATGATGGACGCCGTGATGAGCAGGAAGGCCCCGCCCATCAGCGCGTAGTCACGCATGGTGATGCTGTCGAGCAGCAACAGCCCGAGTCCCGGGTAGTTGAAGATCCGTTCGATGAACACCGCGCCGCCGAGCAGCAGGCCGAGCGACAGCGCGAGGATCGTGAACAGCGGCAGGATCGCGTTGCGCGCGATGTAGCGGAAGATGATCGACCGCTTCATCCCGCGCAGCTCCGCCGCCAGGATGAAGTCGTCGCCGAGCACCGTCACCACGCTCGACTTCATCGCCAGGATCCATCCGCCGTAGGACGCCAGCGCGTACGTCAGCACCGGCAGCACCGCGTGCTGGGCCAGCGAGCCGATGTAGCCGGCGTTGAACCCGGGCTCGAACAGGATGTCCACGGGCCCGTCGGCCGGCAGGATCGGGATCAGCGTCGCGAAGACGGCGCCGAGCAGCAGCCCCAGCACGTACTGCGGGATGCCGTGCAGCAGCGATCCCGAGACGGCCAGGATGTCGCCGAGCTTGCCGGAGCGCTTGATGGCCGCGTAGACGCCCATCAGGACGCCGATCAGGAAGCTGAGCAGCGTTCCGATCAGCACCGGTAGAACGGTCCACTTGGCCGCCTCGCCCAGCACCTGGGTGACCGGCGCGCCCGCGTGGGTGATCGACTGGCCCAGGTCGAAGCGGAGCAGGCCCGACATGTACTGGACGTACTGCTCCCACAGCGAGCCCCTGGGCTGGAACCCGTAGAGCACGCGCGTCGCCTGCTCGGCTGCCTGCTGATCCATGCCCTGCTGGATCAGCTTCTGGACGTTCGCGGCCACCGGGTCGCCGGGAATGCTCCTGACGATGAAGAAGCTGATCGTGGCTACGACGAGGATCATGACGACCCCGCGGGCCAGGTGGCCCGCGAGTCGCCGTGCGATTACTACCATAGGCTCTTCTCTACTGCTTCGCCTTGATGAGACCCAGCTGGATCCAGACGCCGGCGTTCAGGCGGAGCAGGTCACTGTCCTGCTCCGGCCAGCCGGTGAAGCGGCTGGTGTTGGTGAACTGCGTGTTCACGTAGTCCCAGAGCTGGATCGCCGGCAGGTCCTGGTTGGCCGTCTTGGCGAGCTGCGCCATGATCGGCTTGGCCTCCTCGGGAGTGGCCGCGTTCAGCTTGGCCGTGAGCTCGCCCGGGTTGACCTTGCCCACGCCCTCGACGTCGATCTCCTCCGCGCTGCCCATCCAGTTGCCGCCCTTGCCGGGCGCGCTGTGCGCGACCTTGCCGGCGATGTTGGTCCAGCCGTTGGAGGCGCCGTAGAGGCGCTGGAAGATGTCGTACGGCGCGGGGCCGAGCGCCAGCAGCCAGAAGCCGACGTCGTACTTGCCGGCCGCGAGCTCCTCCAGGTAGACGGGGTAGTCGGCGACGGTCACGACCTCGGCGTCAACGCCGCCGGCGATGAGCTGGCTCTTGATGTTCTCCTCGGCGGAGATCCAGTCGGAGAACGTCGCGGGCGCGCGCATGCTGACCTTCCACGGCGAGCCGTCGGCCAGCGTCCACTTGCCGCCTGTCTTCTTCAGACCGGCCGCCTTGAACTCCTCCTCCGCCTTGGCCACGTCGTGCTTGTACGGGTTCAGGCTCGCCAGCTCGGAGCCGATCCACTCCTGGGCCGGCTTCTGGTGGATGCCGGAGGTGGTCACGGCGGGCGTGCCGCCCTCGGGCGAGGCCACCTTGGTCACCTGGTCGCGGTCGATCAGGTAGGCCAGGCCGCGCCGCACGTGCACGTTGTCGTACGGCTTCTTCGACTGGTTGAAGCCCATGCCGACGGCCACCGGGGAGAAGCCCCTGATGACGTTGGAGCCGGGGGCGTTCTTGATCCGGGTCATGACGTCGGAAGGCATGGCGGTGAAGCCGGCCTGGTCGAGCTTGCCCGCGCTCAGGTAGTTCCAGATCTGCTCGTTGCCGTTGTAGTTGAGGAGCTTCACCTGGGCCGGCGCGACGTTCGCGGCGTTGTAGAAGTTCTTGTTCTTGACCAGCAGCGCCTCGCCGGGGTTGACCCGCTCCAGCGTGAAGGGGCCGGCCGAGACGTCCTTCGGCGGCGCGAACGCGAGCACCTTCTGGCCGATGGCGAGGATCTCCTCGCGGGCCTTGTCGGCGTCGGCGCCGGTTTCCCTGGCGGCCTTCAGCTTGTCCCAGAAGTCGGCCGGCAGCAGGCTGCTCCAGACGTGCGCGGGCACGACCCAGTTGTCCATGATGCCGCGAGCGAACTTCATGCTCGGGTTCTTCATGTCCTGGGAGACCTTGACGGTCTTCTGGTCGACCACCTGGACGTCGGACGCCACGCCCGCCGCGCCCGGCGTGACCGCGAACGCGGTGCTGCCGGTGGTGGAGGCCAGCCCGAGAGAGAGCTTGACGTCGTCGGCCGTCACCGGCTTGCCGTCGGACCACTTGGCGTTCGGCTGGATGTGGAGGGTGATCGAGGAGTTGTCGGGAGCGATCTCCCAACTGGCGGCGATGCCTGGGTAGAACTGGTTCGGGTCGGTCAGGTGGTTCTTGATCCAACCCAGCTTCATCGCGTTGTAACCCAGGAAAGAGTTGCCCTTGGGCGCCCATGGGTTGGCCGGGCCGCTCGCGTCGAGGCCGGGCTTGAGCACGTCGATCGTGGTGAAGAGCCCGCCCCCGCCGCCCGAGCCGCCGGAACTGTTGGTGGAACCACCGCTGCACGCCGCTGTCGCGGTGGCAAGGCCCAGCAACGCTACTACCGCTGCCAGTCGTTTCATTTGCCGCTCCGGGGAGATGTCGGACCTGTCGAAGATCTCTGCAGGGATTGACCGGACACTACGATCGTGCCTGATCCGCGTCAATAATCTCCAGAGGTTGTGAGGCTAATGTAACTTTCCTTCATCAGTGTGCGGAGTGGAGCTAAGCGCCGTCAAGTAAAACGTCATTCCATTACCAAGACGGCAGCCCCTCTGACCTGGTCGTTTGCCAGATCGGTGAGCGCCTGGGCGGCCTGCCCGAACGGGTAGAGGCTCGTCGTCACGCGTGGCGGGTGTGCCAGCGCCAGCTCCAGATAGGCACGCCCATCGGCCCTGGTGTTGGCCGTGACGCTGCGGAGTGTGCGCTCCTGGAAGAGGTGCCTGTCGTAGTTCAGGACGGGCACGTCCGTCAGGTGGATGCCGGCGATGGCCAGCGTGCCGCCACGGTCGAGCGCTTCGAGCGCTGCTGGAACCAGGGTACCTACCGGCGCAAATAGGATGGCCGCGTCCAGTGGCTCCGGCGGTTCGTCCCCGGCGGAGGCGGCTCCCAGCTCCAGCGCGAGCGCCCTGGAGGCCGCGGATCTGGTCACCGCGTGCACGACCGCGCCCCGGGCGATGGCGGCCTGCGCGGTCAGGTGGGCCGACGCGCCGAATCCGTAGATCCCCAGCCGCCCGCCCGGCGGCAGGTCGCAGCGCAGCAGCGCCCGGTAGCCGATGATCCCGGCGCACAGCAGCGGCGCCAGCCGCTCGGCGGGCACGTCGGCGGGCAGCGGATAGACGTAGTCGCGGGGCGCGGTGAGGTATTCGGCGTACCCGCCGTCGGCGTCCCACCCCGTGTAGGCCGAGGAGGGGCACAGGTTCTCCGTGCCCCTCAGGCAGTATTTGCACGCGCCGCAGGTGGAGCGCAGCCAGGCCACGCCCACCCGCTCGCCCGTGCCCTCGACGCGCCCGACGACCTGGTGGCCGGGCGTGGTACGCGGCCGGCGCGGCAGGAGGTCTCCCTCCGCCAGGTGCAGGTCGGTACGGCACACGCCGCACGCCTCGACCCGTACCAGCACCTCGCCCGGGCCCGGCTCGGGCACGTCCCGCTCGACCTGCTCCAGCGGCCGCGTCGCCATCGGCCCCGGCTCGGCCACGACCCACGCCCGCATGGTCACGACAGCCTGGCGTGCGCGAGCGTGGCGTAGAGCGCGGCGCCGTCGGACAGGACGGCGTCGTCGAAGACCGCCTCGGGGGAGTGGTTGTAGGGCGCCGTGGCCGGGTCGCGGTCCGCCGGGCAGGCCCCCAGGAACACGAACGCGCCCGGCACCTCCTCCAGCACGTACGAGAAGTCCTCGGAGCCCATGATGGGCTGCGGCGACACGAAATACCGCCCCGGGCCGAACAGCTCGTCGGCCGTCTTACCCACGAACGCCGCCTCGCCGTCGTCGTTCACCGTCACCGGATAGCCCATCCCGAACGACGCCTCGACCTCCAGGCCGTGCGCCGCCGCGATGCCCCGCACGACCTCCACCAGCCTGCGCTTGACCTTCGTCCGGTTGTCCTTGCTGAACGTGCGCACCGTGGCCTCGAACCTGGCCTCGTCGGGGATCACGTTGTCCGCCGACCCGCCGTGGAAGCTGCCCACCGTCACCACGACCGGGTCGAACACGTCGAACCCCCTGGTCACCATGGTCTGCAGCGCCGTCACCATCTCGCAGCCCGCCGCGATCGGGTCCAGCGCCCGGTGCGGGCTGGAGCCGTGCCCGCCGCGCCCCTTGACCGTCACGATGAACGTGTCCGCCGCCGCCATGATCGGCCCCGGCCGGGACGCGAACAGCCCCGGCGGCAACATCGCCGACACCACGTGCATCCCGTACGCCGCCACGGGCCGCGCGCCCGCCGCGTCCAGCACACCCTCGGCGATCATGTGCTTGGCGCCCTCGTAACCCTCCTCGCCCGGCTGGAACATGAAGATGACGTCACCGGCCAGCTCCTCCCGCCGCGCGCTCAGCAGCCGCGCCGCCCCCGCCAGCATCGCGGTGTGCAGGTCGTGGCCGCACGCGTGCATCTGGCCGGGGAGCTGGGAGACGTACGGCAGATCGTTCTTCTCGGCCACGGGAAGCGCGTCCATGTCCCCGCGCAGCAGCACGGCCGGGCCCGGCCTGCCGCCCCTCAGCACGGCGGTGACGGAGCTGAGCTCGGTGCCCGTCTTCACCTCCAGCGGCAGCCCGTCCAACGCGGCCAGGACCTTCTCCTGCGTGCGCGGCAGGTGCAGGCCGAGCTCCGGGGTGGTGTGCAACGAGTGCCTGAGCTGGATGAGGTCGTCCCGCATGTCACGGGCGGATTCAGTGAAGGACATGAAGAACATTGTTCATCCACCGGGCGGGAAGTCGATAAGGCGCGCTCGGTACGATGTGCGTGTGACTCAGCGTAAACGGATCGACTCCTGGTTGTCCGACATGGACGGCGTTCTCGTCCACGAGGGTCGTCCGATCCCCGGTGCGGACGAATTCATCAAGCGGCTCAGAGAGTCGGACAAGAAGTTCAGGGTGCTGACGAACAACTCGATCTACACCCAGCGCGACCTGTCGGCGCGCCTGGCCGGGGCGGGCCTCGAGGTGCCACCCGAGTCCATCTGGACCTCCGCGCTGGCCACCGCCCAGTTCCTCGACGACCAGCGCGCGGGCGGCTCGGCGTACGTCATCGGCGAGGCGGGCCTGACGACGGCGCTGCACGAGGTCGGCTACGTGCTCACCGACCTCGACCCCGACTACGTCGTGCTCGGCGAGACGCGCACCTACAGCTTCACGCAGATCACCCGGGCCATCCGCCTCATCGAGGGCGGCGCCCGCTTCATCGCCACCAACCCCGACCCCATCGGCCCCTCCACCGAGGGCTCCCTGCCGGCCTGTGGCGCCGTGGCCGCCCTCATCACCAAGGCCGCCGGCGTCGCCCCCTACTTCGTCGGCAAGCCCAACCCCCGCATGATGCGCAGCGCCCTCAACGAGATCGAGGGCCACAGCGAGACGACCGCCATGATCGGTGACCGCATGGACACCGACATCGTGTCGGGCATGGAGGCGGGCCTGTTCACGATCCTGGTCCTCACGGGCGTGACCCAGCGCGACGAGATCGACCGCTTCCCCTACCGTCCCTCGCTGGTGGTCGACTCGGTCGCCGACCTCATCGACCTCATCTGAACCTGACTCCTTCTGACAGGTACGGGTGGCACCCTTGGACGCCATGACCCGCGTTTACCTGGAGATCGGCCCGAAAAAGGTGTTCGCCTGCTCGCTCGACTGGCCCGGCTGGTGCCGGGTCGCCAAGGGCGAGGAGGCGGCCCTCGACCTGCTCATGGAGTACGTCCCCCGGTACGGCGCGGTGGCCGCCCGGGCCGGGCTGGACTTCTCGCCGGGTGACCCGGTGGTCGTGGCCCGCATCCCGGGCAGCGACATCACGGACTTCGGCGCCCCGTACGCCGTCCCGGACCTGGACCAGGAGCCCGTGCCGGCGTCCGCGGCGGCCCGCGGCGTGGCCCTCCTCCGGGCGGCCTGGACCCTGTTCGACGAGACCGCCGCCACCTCGCCCGAGGACCTGCGCAAGGGCCCGCGCGGAGGCGGCCGCGACCTGTCGGGGGTGGTCAGGCACGTGGAGGAGGCCGAGCGCGCCTTCGCCAGGAAGGTGGACGTGCGGCACAAGCCGTACAAGGAGCCCGGGGACCGGGACGCCATGCGGGCGGAGCTGGGCGACGTGCTGTCGCGCGCCTGGGAGCCGCCCCAGACGACCGGCTGGCCGCCCCGCTACGCGCTGCGCCGCATCGCCTGGCACGTCATCGACCACCTCTGGGAGATCGAGGACCGCCGCTGACACCCTTGCCTGGCGGCCCGGGCAAAGAATCGGCCCCTATTTCTTTGAGGTCTGGCCAAATCACTCACCGGCTGCAACCATATGGTGACCAAACGCGGTCGTCATCGGGGCGGTCGCACCATCAGCGAGCGCAAAGGTAAAACCCGTGGACGTACAGGCGGAGATTCGCGACTTGAAGCTCCGTGTCGATGGGCTGGAGGCGTGCGAGCGGCTCGGCGAGGCCACGCCGGGGGGCGGCGGGGAGCGGGACCTGCTCCGTGAGATCAACGACCGCGCCAAGCGCATGGAGACGCAGCTCGCGGCCATGAAGGCCGAGACGTCGATGGCCCGCACCGAGACGATCGAGCAGTTCGCGGCCGTCGACGTCGAGATCGCGGCCATCCGGCGGGAGATCCACGCCTACCGCGCCACGCCCGCCGGGGGCGACGAGGACTACGTCCCGACGCTGGTCGCCGACCAGTTCGCGAGCGTCCGGGCCGAGATCGCGCGGGAGTTCGACGCCATGCGGTCAGAGCTGCTCGATCTGGGCATCAAGCTCGATCGCCTGCTCAAGAACGACTACATGTGACGGCCGGCCGGGCCGGGGGTCCCGCTCCTCGCCCGTGACCCGCCCGAAGCCGGGCCCGGATCGGTGGTCTCCTAGGGGCCGCTTTGCCCATCGGGGGCGGGGTCCGTGAGGTCGTCGGCGCGTTCGAGGAGGGCACGCCGTTCGGCTCCCGGGCCGAGGAGGGCGGCCGCCTGGCGGAACAGCGCGGCGGCGTGGTCACGGTGACCCAGGCGGGCCGTGAGGTCGGCCTGCGCGGCGACGGCGAGCGGGTAGTCCTTCAGCGCGCCGGTGGCGAGCACCTGGTCGATCAGCGCCAGCCCGGTCGCCGGGCCGTGCGCGTAGCCGTGGGCCACGGCGCGGTTGAGGG
The DNA here is from genome assembly GCF_053590415.1 of Nonomuraea sp. NPDC003201. Taxonomy (NCBI): domain Bacteria; kingdom Bacillati; phylum Actinomycetota; class Actinomycetes; order Streptosporangiales; family Streptosporangiaceae; genus Nonomuraea; species Nonomuraea sp. NPDC003201. Next base: position 5,322 of record NZ_JBSFTC010000171.1, on the reverse strand, counting down.
CGATCACCGGTGAGGGGTGGATCTCCACGAGCTCGTCGTACCAGCGGGCGACGGCCCGCCAGTCCGTCGCGCCGGAGTCCGGCGCGGTCGCGTGACAGGCGGCGATGCGCGCCTGCAGGACGTAGGGGCCGTCGGCCGGCGCCGCCGCCAGCGTCTCCAGCCCTTCGCGGATCGCCGCGCGGTCCCAGCGGGCGCGGTCCTGCTTGTCGAGCGTGAGCAGGTTGCCCTGGCCGTCGCGGCGGGCCTCGCGCCGGGAGTGCTGGAACAGGAACAGCGCCAGCAGACCGGCGACCTCGGGCTGGTCCGGGAGCAGCCGGTGGAGCAGGCGGGCCAGCCGGACCGCCTCGTCGGCGAAGCCCGGCTCGCCGTCGGCGTCGTAGCCGCGGGTGAAGAGCACGTACAGGACCGCCAGCACGCCGGGCAGGCGCTCGGCCAGCGCCGGGCCGCTCGGGACGAGGTACGGGATGCCGGCGTCCGCGATCTTCGTCTTGGCCCGGGTCAGCCGCCGCGTCATGGTCGCGTGGGGGACGAGGAACGCCCGCGCGATGTCGGCGGTCGGCACCCCGCAGACGGTCCTCAGCGTGAGCGCCACCCGTGACTCCAGGGCCAGCGCGGGGTGGCAGCAGGTGAAGATCAGCCGCAGGCGGTCGTCCACGACCTCCTCCTCCGGGTCGTCCGTGGCCGGGGCGGTGAGCGTGAGCTCCGCCAGCTCGTGCAGCTTGCGGCGCTCGACGGACGCGCGGCGCAGCACGTCGGTGGCGCGGTTGCGGGCGACGGTCATGAGCCAGCCGCCGGGGTTGTCCGGCACGCCGTCCCGCGGCCACCTCTCCAGGGCCTGCGCGAGCGCCTCCTGGGCGCTGTCCTCGGCGAGCGTCCAGTCGCCGGTGACGCGGATCAGGGTGGCGACGATCCGCGTGTAGGAGTCCGCACCCACCGCCGCGACAGCCTCCGCGACAGCCTCCGCGCCGGTCCCCGCGGCGGGCTGTGCCGCCGCGGGGGGGCGTGCCGGGCGTCCCCTCGTCACTGACCGGCGAACGGCCGCAGCTCCAGCCGCCCGTACCGGGCCATCGGGTGCGCCCGCGCCACCTCGATCGCCTCGTCGAGATGGGCGCACTCGAGGATGTCGTAGCCCACGATCACCTCCCGGGTCTCGGCGAACGGCCCGTCGGAGACCAGCAGCTCGCCGTTGCGGACGCGGACCGTCGTGGCGGCCGACACCGGTCCCAGCTCGTTGCCGTCCAGCCGCCGGCCGCGGCCGTCGTTGTCGGCCACCCACTTCTCGATGTCCTCACTGCCGGTCGAGTCCGTGTCCGGTTCGGCGTCGGTGCAGACGAACATCATGTACTTCATCGATCGCTCCTTGCGTGTCGTGCTGTCACCAGCATGACGAACGGGCTCCCCGGATCCGGACACCACCCGGAACATCCCTCTCAATCCGGACTCTCTGCCCAAAGCTGACCTTAAACCCGGTAACCGCCTCCATATCGCCAACGCAGGACCAATGAAAACTTGCGCGACAACAAGGACGCCAAGCCCGTGACGTTCTCGATTTCCGCGAGGCGCGCGGCTACGCTCAAGGCTTCGTTGGGCGATTGTTCGCGTATTCCGTAGGAAAAACCTTGCTACGGAAATATGGGGTGGCAAATTGCCTGAAGGGGGACTATTAGCTTTTTGGGGGGATTAGATCGACAGTTTCACTGTCGATCCAGTCAAACTAGTTTATTTCCGGAGAAGTAGTGGCTGTTAGTGTTGGGGGCCACCGCTGGGTCAGGCGGTGGGGAGGGCAGCAGAGGTCAGGGCTCGGGAGGGCTGTCCAGCCGCTTGGCCTGATCTGCATCGATCTGATCTGCATGGCGTTCGCCGCGGCCAACGCCGGCCAGGCCGTGCCGCGCATCGCGCTGGCGGGGATCCTGGTCGTCGCGGTCGGCGGACTCGGCCACGTGTACGCGCCGCGCGTCCTGCCCTCCAGCCTGGACCGGGGCTTCTGGCTCGCCGGGGCTGGACTCGTGGGCGCGCTCATCGCGTTCCGGGAGACGGCCTCGCTCATCGTGGTCGCCCTGGTCGCGTTGCTCTTCACCTTTCTCGCCGTGTGCGGCAGAAGCGTCCTGTATTTCCTGGTCCGCCGGGCACGCCGGCGCGGCAGGGCCGCGCCCACCCTGGTGGTCGGCGCGGGGCCGCACGGTCACGGGCTGGCGCGCAACCTGCTCGCCTACCCCGAGCACGGCCTGCTCCCGCTGGGCTTCCTGGACGAGACGCCCGGCGAGGACCCGTGCGTCCCGGTGCTCGGCGGGCCCGGCGACGTCGTCCGTGTCGTCCAGGCCCACGGGGTGCGCGCGGTGGTCATCGCCGGGCAGGGGCAGCAGTCGATCGCGAGAACGGCGCGGTCGCTCGGCTGCGACGTCTACCTCGCGCCCGACCTGGGCGAGCTCATCATCGACTTCGTGACGCTGCGCGAGCACGTACGCAGCTTCCCGCTCGTGCGGATGCGCCCGGAGGCGCAGCGCGGCCTCGCCTGGCCGCTGAAGCGGGCGCTGGACATCGCGGTCGCGCTGACCGGACTCATCGTCAGCGCGCCGATCCTCGCGCTCTGCGCGGCGCTGATCCGGCTGGAGACCGGCCCCGGGGTGCTGTTCCGGCAGCGGCGCGTGGGCTACCGGGACGAGCCGCTCGAACTGATCAAGCTCCGGACGCTGAAGCCGACCGACGCGCTCGAATCCGAGACCCTGTGGACCATCGCTCACGACAGCCGGATCGGGCCGGTGGGCCGGCTGCTGCGCAAGGCCTCCTTCGACGAGCTTCCCCAGCTCTGGAACGTTCTCAGAGGGGACATGAGCATCGTCGGCCCGCGGCCCGAACGCCCGCACTTCGTCAAGAAGTTCTCCACGACGATCCCGGGTTACGGGCTGCGCCACCGGATGCCGGTCGGCATCACCGGCTGGGCCCAGATCCACGGTCTGCGCGGCGACACCTCGATCGAGGACCGCGTCCGGTTCGACAACCACTACATCGACGGGTGGACCCTCCGGGCGGATCTCAAGATCATGCTGCAGACGGTCTGGTCCCTGCTGCGGCCGGGCGGGGGCTAGGCATGCGCGCTCTCTTCCGGCGGCCCAGTCTGGCGGCCGCCGCCACCGTGCTCCTGACCTGCCTGCCGGCGGGCCGCCAGGACCTGTCCTCCGGCGTCCAGGTCACGGCCGCCGACGTGGCCTCGCTCCTGCTGATCGCCATCGCGGCGACGGTCGCGCTCGCGGGCCGGCTGACACGCCCGCTGCCCGCCCGCGCCCTGGCGTCCGCCGGTGCCGCGGCGCCTGCCCGTGCCGTGCCGGCCGCGGTGCCCGTCCGTGCCTTGGTGCTTGCTCCGGTGGCGGGCGCGGCCGGGATCGCGATGCTGGCCTCTCCCGACGTCCTGACGAGCATGCCGGGCTACGTCCGGTATCTCCAGGTGTTCGTGCTGGTCCCGCTGGCCGTCCTGGTGGCGGTCCGGGACCGTACCGACACCCTGATCGTGGGCGGGGCGCTCGTCGGGACGGCCGCCCTGCAGGGCCTGATCGGCTGCGTCCAGGCGGTCACCGGCACCGGCGCGTCGTACGCGGGGGAGCGGGTACGGGCCGTCGGCACCTTCGGCGCGCTCGACATCATGGGCATGGCGAGCGTGGTCAGCTACGGCGTGATCATCCTGCTGGCGGCGGGCCTGGCCTGGCGCGGCGGGCGCCGGGCCGCCGCGCTCGGCGGCGCCGCCCTGCTCTGCGTGCCGCTCGCCCTGTCGCTCAGCCGCGGCGCCTGGCTCGCCCTGCTGGGCGCGTCGCTGGTCGTGCTCTTCGTGCACAGCCGGGCGCTGGCGGCCAGGGTGATCCTGCTCGGCGCCGCGGCGGCGACCGTGCTGGCCCTCGGCCCGGGCGCGGCCTCGGACCCGGACCTGCTGGGGCGGCGGCTGGCCTCCATCACCTCCGTCGTCTCCCATCCCGACCAGTCGGTGAGCGACCGCTACAGCCTGTGGCTCACCGCCACGAGGATCTGGCTGGACCACCCGCTGACGGGGGTCGGGCCGCGCAGGTTCGCGGAGCTGCGCGACGCCTACGCGCCGATCGAGCTGTCGTCCGGCAGCGACACCGACGACCCGGTGAACGGCTTCCAGCGCATGCCGCTGCTCTCCCCGCACAACATGTACCTGCTGACGCTCAGCGAGCAGGGCCTGCTCGGGCTGGCCGCGCTGGGCGCGTGCCTGGGGTCCATGGCCTGGTGGGCCGTGCGGGCGGCCGTGCCGGCCGCGGCCGGGCTGCTGGCCTGGCAGGGCATCGACTTCCTCTACGGCGACGTCGGCGGACCTTCGACCGTGGTCATGTCCGTCGTCCTGGGGCTGGTCCTGTCGCTCGTCGCCCGGCCCCCGGCGACGGGATGGGCCGGCGAGGTCCCGGTCGCGCTGGGCGTGGCGCGATGACCACGTCCACATCACCGGCCACCTCGCCCATGGCGCGGGCCGTCGGCGTCACCATCCTGCTGACCGCGCTGGGCTCGCTGCTCGGCTTCGTCCGCGACCTGCTGCTGGGCCGGTTCTTCGGCGCCGACGCCGGCACCGACGCGTTCCTCGTCGCCTGGACGATCCCGGAGACCGCCGCGCCCCTGCTGATCGAGGGGGCGATGGCGTTCGTGCTGGTCCCGCTGTTCAGCCGGGCGATGGAGGCGGGCGAGGACCTGAGGGGCCTGGCGTCGTCGACGCTGCCGTACCTGTGTCTCGGGCTGCTGGCGCTGACCGCGCTGACCGTCGCGGGGGCGCCGTGGCTGGTCGAGGTGCTCGCCCCGGGCATCCGGCGGGCCGACCTCGCCGTGGACTGCATGCGGGTGGCGTCGGTGACGATCCTGACGTTCGGGCTGGCCGGGTACCTGAGCGCGGCGTTGCGGGCGCACCAGTCGTTCGCGCCGCCGGCCGCCATCTACGTGGCCTACAACCTGGGGATCGTCACCTGCGTGTGGGCCCTGCGCGACCAGGGCGCGTACGCGGCCGCGATCGGGGTGGCCGCGGGCGGGGCGGGCATGGTGCTGGCCCAGGTCCCGGCGTTCGTGCGGCGCTTCGGGGTGCCCCTGTGGCCCACGCGCGGCGTGGCGCTGCCGATGATCGCCTTCCTGCCGGTCGCGGTCTTCACGCTCGTCCGCCAGAGCCAGGTCTTCGTCGAGAGGTTCGTCGGCTCGAAGCTGGCCGAAGGATCGATCTCGCACCTCAACTACGCGCAGAAGATCGCCCAGGTGCCGATGGTCCTGTCGCTGATCGTGGCGACCGTGACCTTCCCGCAGCTCGTCCGCGCGCTCGCCGCGGGCGAGACCGCG